>DASZHU010000147.1:0-14297 GCA_035937605.1 Acidimicrobiales bacterium
GAAAGCCGCGTCAGCTCGGCTCGGGGCGCGTCGAGGCCGGAGGTCTCGTCGACGTTCGATCGTCCACTCGGGTCGGTCAGCGCCTCGAGACTGGCGAGCATCGCGATCTTCGCTCGATCGGCGCTGGCCTCGGCTCGAGCCAGGCGATCAGCCGCCTCGGCGCGGGCTCGCTCGAGCTGTCCCCGTCCGCTGCTGGTGACCGGCGCGACGCCGGGCAGCTGATCGCGACGCACGACGATGTCGACGGAGCCGTTGCGATCGCCCGGAAGATCGAGCAGCTCGAGCGACTCCCTGTTGAGGTCCAGCACGACGCCGTGTGCCTCCACGAGACCGCGTGCCGACGGCTCGCCGACCGACACCGCGGCGAGGGCGTCGATGAGGCGCGTCCGCAGACCGTCGTCGAGCCCTCGCAAGACCGTGACGTACGGGTGGAACTCGATGCGCTGTCCACCGAGGTCGAGCTGGAGAATCCGCATTCGTGAGTCAGCTCACCCGAATGCGCTGCACGCGCGGCTCGTCGTCGTGATCGCTCGAGCGGCTGACCACGCCCGACAGCGATGCCATGGCGCCCTCGACGAGACGGCCGAGCGTGCCGAACGCGGTCGTCATCGATGTGGCGGCGCGGGGGTCGTCGAGCAGCTCCTCGACGGCATCGAGCATCGAGCGCGCCGCCGCGATCATCTCGTGGGCCGCCGCCTGGAGGTGCTCGAGCCCCTCGCGGGCGGGATCGCTCGCCGACTCGTCGCTCGTGCTCACGCCGTCACCCCTTCGTTCCTCGCTTCGTACCGGTTCGCCGGCGCCCGGACGGGGGCACCTTGGGATCGTCTCCAGCAAAGACGACCCTCAGTTTGCCCTGTCGGAGCGTGGCGTCGGTGATTGCCCGCCGCCGCAGGGAATCCGGCAGCAGTAGGGCCCGCCGGTACGGTCCGACGCGCACGAGCAGCTCGTCGTCCTTGCGACCGACGTCGAGATCGTCATGGTCGGCGAAGGGCAGCTCGAGGGTGAGGTGATACGCGCCGGCGCGCCGGGCGACCTTCAGCACCTCGCCTTCGTGCAACACGGACGCCGGATCGTGCTCGCCGTAGAGGGACGCCGCGAACCCGCGCAGCCGATCCGGCCCGACGAGCTCGTCGTCGGCGAGGGCGGCCTTCAGCACCGGCAGCGGCGCGAAGCTCGCCTCGATCGTGGCCAGGTGCTCGGCGTGCAAGGCCCGCCACTTCGCGAACCACGGGTCGGTGATGTCGTCGGGCAGCAACCGGTTCGCCACCACCGCGTCGACCCTGTAGCCGAACAGCGAGAGGTACGTGTAGGTGCGCCGCGCCTCGGCGATCACCATCCGTTCGGGATTTACGACCAGCCGCACGCTCGTCACCGTGGGGTCGGTCAACAGCTCGCGCACACCGTCGAGCCGGTCGTAGAAGCGACGCCCCGCTGCGAACACGCTGTCGCCGGCCACAGGCAGCGACGTGACCCGCTTCAACACGGGCGACACCGCCTTGTTCACGCGACGGCTCACGGGGAACAGCCGCTCCATGTACCAGGCGAGGATGTCGGGCAACGACAGGAAGCGGATGGTCTCGGCGGTCGGGGCGCAGTCGACGACGAGCACGTCCCACTCGCCCGAGCTCGCATGCAACTTGATGTCGCTCAAGCTGAAGACCTCGTCGAGGCCCGGGAACACCGCGAGCTCCTCGGCTTCGATGGCGTCGAGACCGGCCCAGTTGAAGATCTCCATGAGGTAGTCCTGGATCTCGCCCCACGACTCCTCCATGCGCTCCTGGGCGTCGAGCTCCTGACCCCACAGATGGTCGGTGACCGCGGTCGGCAGCGGCCCGAGCGCCTCGCCGAACGCGTCGGCCAGCGAGTGCGCGGGGTCGGTGCTCATGACGAGTGTGCGCAGACCGGCGTCCGCGCACCGCAAGGCGGTGGCGGCTGCCGTCGTGGTCTTGCCGACGCCGCCCTTGCCGGTGAAGAGCAGGACCCTCATGTCTCGCGGGGGCTGCGCCGCCGCGCCCCATCGCTCATGCGGTGGGCTGCGTCTCCACATGGGCCTTCAGCTCGCGCAACGCGTTGTGCATGATCTTGGACTCTGCTCGTCGCTTGACGAACGCCGGGAGCGGCACGATCAGCTCGACGGCGAGGGAGTACTCGACCTCGGTGCGGTCGCCGTCGCCGTCGATCGGGTGGAACTCGTAGGCGCCATCGAGCCGACGCATGATGTCGCCGTCGACGAGCTTCCACGGCAGGCGCCGGGGTGCGTCGTCGTAGTCGTACTGGAGCGTGTAGCTCGTGCTGCGACCCATCGCCGCGGCGCGGTAGCGGACCTCGACGGGTCGATCTTGCGCGTCGCGCCGTACCACATCCACGGCCTTCAGGTCGCGGATCCAGCTCGTGTAGTGGTCGAAGTCGGTGACCACGTCAAAGAGGTGCTGCGGCGCCGCGCCGATCACCACGCGTTGCGAGGCCTGGTCAGCCATAGATGCTCATTCTGGCCTCTCAACGTCCGGCCGAAGGTGAGTTGCGTCTGACGACGGCGTAGTAGTAGCCGATCACGATGCCGTAGCCGAGCAGGATCGGTACCGTCAGCACGGCGACCACGAGCCATCCCTTCCACCCGCGCTGGTCGCCGGCGCCGCCGGCGAAGTGGTCGGCCGGCCGGCCGAAGCAGTCGAGCAACGCCATCAGGGCGGGGAACTCGAGCCCGAGCAGGATGAGCGGCCACGGAAGGTCCACTAGTTGTCTCGCGGGAAGAACGTGCCGTGGCGCGCTCCCCACAGACCCATCATCCCGAGCCCGTACACCGGAACGAGAAACCCGAACGCCATCGGCGTGAAGGGCCGTATGGACGACGACGCGATCGCGGCCACGATCTCAATGGCGAAGCTGAGGCGGAGGCGGAACCGAACCAGCTTGGGCGCGGTGCCGGCGAGGAAATAGAGGCCACTGATGCCGATCAGATCCTTGCGGCTCCGGGACACCGCGACCGCGTAGGCCCACAGGAACACCACGCACCCGATCACGAACAGCACGCCTGCTACCGCGGCGGTCGAAACCCCGAAGGAGTCCGGCGCGATCGTTCCCGCGAGCGCGAGGGCGGCGTAGAGCGCGGTACCAGCCCACGAGAAGTTGATCAGCGCTGCGCCCGGTAGCTCCGCATCGAGATCGCCCTCGACCTCGGCCTCCGCGGTCACCGGCTCATCCTCCCACGCCGTCGATCGCGGCTCGAAGGCGGCGCACCAGCACGTCGTAGGCGTACTCGTCGACGGCGCGCGCTCGAGCCGAGGCACCGAGTCGGCTCCGCCGCCCGCCGTCGCTCAACAGCTCAGACAACGCCGTAGCCGCCGTATCGACGTCGTCGGGTGGGTCCACGACGAGACCGGTCTCCCCGTGGATCACGGCTTCCGACGCACCGCCGCTGGCTCCAGCCAGCTGGGGTACGCCCGCGGCGGCCGCCTCGAGGAACACGATGCCGAAGCCCTCCTGCTCGAGGCCCAACCAGCGCGTGCGACAGAGCATCGCGAACACGTCCGCGCTACCGACGACCGCGGGCAACTCGTCGTCCGGAACGCGGCCGAGGAAGTGAGCCGGCGCACCCGCTTCCACCGCAACGCGCCCGAGGCGAGCTCGATCGCGGCCAACTCCCGCGATCGCGACCTCGAACTCGTGCCGTGCCGCGAGTTGGCCGGTGGCGCGCAGCAGGGTGTCGAACCCCTTGCGGGGCACGAGCCGGCTGAGCCCGAGCACGACGGGCCGGTCGAGGGGCAGACCGAGACGCGCCCGCGTCGCGTCGCGTACATCGGCGGACAAGGGACGGAACCGATCGACGTCGACACCGGGCGGTACGTGCACCGTCGGCAGTGTTCGTCCCGCGGCGCGCTCGGCTTCCGCCTGTGCGTAGCGACCCGCGCACACGACGAGGTCGGCTGCTCGAAGCACGTGACGCAGCACGCGCGTCGAGCCGGGGAGACGGCCGGGCACCGTCACCTCCGCACCGTGCACGACGAGCCCGTAGCGATGCCGCAGGCGCGGGCCGATGAGGCCGATCGGGAGTGCGGGATCGAGGAGCACGATGGCGGCATCGACCTCGTCGGCCAGCGCGTCGACGCGGCGTACGACGGCCGGCGTCGGCAGGAGCACTTTCTGCTTCACGCGCTCGATGCGGAACGGCTGTGTCGCGTCCCATTGCCGCGCGCCCGGATACGCGGTGGTGAGCACGGTGACGTCGGGCGCCGGCAGCCGTCGCCACAGCTCCCACAGGTAGGACTGGATGCCTCCGTGCTTGGGTGGGAAGTCGTTCGTGACCAGTAGGTGTCGCGTCATCCTCTCGACGTGATCCGATCGACCGCCCACGCCGCGTGCGATCGGAGCATCGGATCGGGATCGTGGGCGTAGCGGTCGAGGATCGCGACGGTCGCACCATCGCCGGCATCGCCCGTGTTGCCGAGCACCACGAGGGCGTTGCGCCGGAGGTACCGAGGGTCGCGCGCGGGGACGTACCAGCGACCGTGCCGCGCGAGCAGCGTCTCGTCGTCGCTGGCGAGCAGTTCGACGACGTCCACGCCCGCCTCGGAGGTCTCGTCGGTGCGACGGGCGCGCCGGTTCGGCGGGCACACCTCCTGGCACTCGTCACACCCGTAGATGCGATCGCCGAGCGCGGCGCGGAACTCGATCGGGAAGTCACCCTCCGCTTGCAACAGCCACGCCAGGCACCGGCGGGCGTCGACCACGCCGGGCGCGACGATCGCGCCGGTCGGGCAGCCGTCGATGCAGCGCCGGCACGGCCCGCACCCGTCCCCGACCGGCGCGTCGTCGACCGCGAGTGCGGCCGTCGTGAGAACGGAGCCGAGCACGAACCAGCTCCCGCGACCCGGCAACAGCACGTTGCTGCTCTTGCCATACCAGCCAATCCCCGCGCGGTAGGCCGCCTCGCGATCGACGAGCGCGTTGTCGTCGACCACGACTCGTGCCTCCCAGCCGTCGTCGCGGAGCGCGTCCGCGACGGCCTCGAGCGCGGTGCGCAGCGCACCGTAATGGTCGTCGTTCGCGTAGGCGGCGACGCGCGCGCCCACCGACGATCGCGCCGGCGCTCGATACGAACGGGCACCCACGACGATCGAGCGCGCGCCGGCAAGTGCTCGCGCGGGGTCGGTCGACCGTTCGGGATTGCGATACGTGAAGTTCATGCCGCCGTGAAGGCCCGCGGCGCGCCGTGCCTCGAGGTCGCGTCTCGTGGTGACGAACGGGTCGGCGACGGCCACTCCGATCGCATCGAGCCCCGCGGCACGTCCGATCGCCTTCAGGGTGGCGACGTCGGTCGTCACCGGCCTCGCAGCGGGCGCAGTCGGCGACGCCGAGGTGGCGGCTCGATCGGTTCGAGCGGAAGCGACAGCGGCAGCTCGGGCGTGGACCCGATCGCCGCCGGAGGCGCGAGCTCTCGCCGGAACACCGGCCCGTTCGTCGTCTCGGTCAGCACCGGTCGAGCCCGCAAGGGCTGCCGGCGACGGACCAGTGGCTCGGGCTCCGGATCGGGGTCGGGCTCGACGTGGACCACGACCTCCCGCTGGGGCTCGGACTCGACCACAACGCCCGGTAGAGGCTCGGGCTCGGGATCGGGGTCGACGTCGTGCGAGGGCTGGACGAGCTCGACCGCCTCGACGTCGATCGCCTCAACCTCGGGCTCGACCGCATCGACCTCGGGGACCTCGGGCTCGACCTCCGCGTCGGGTGCTGCATCGACGTCGACCTCAGGTTCCGAGTCATTCAGCGCGGGCGACGGTGCCTCGAACACGCGGCGGGGCGGCAGCACGATCGGGTTCTTGGCAGCCTTGCGCACGACGACGACGTTGCGGCGCGTCGCCCTCTGCGCTTCGGACACCATGCGGGCCTCCGCGGCGCGGCGGGCGGCCGAGACTCGTCTCGTGGCCTGACGCGACGACGACTGGCGGGCGACCGGAGCGGCGCGTTTCTTGGCAGGGGCCTTCTTCGTGGCCTTGCCCGCCTTGACCGTCGACTTCGTCGTCTTTCCCGCGGCCGGTCGCGGCGCCATAGGGGCGCGACGCGGTACGCGAAAGCCGAGCTGGGAACCGAGTCGTCCCCGCGAATGCACGCCGCCCGTGACCTCGTCGTACTCCCACGACGCCGTCAGGTCGCGACCCCGGTGCGTGTACGAGAACGACACCAGCCACATGCCTTCGGTGAGCTGGCGCGCCCGCCATGACCGGTCGAGCTGGTCGCGCGGATCGGTCACGCCACGCTCTGCGAGGTTGCGATAGACGGCATCGCCGACCGTCGCGCCGGACACGACCCGCTGCTTGACCATGCGCGTCGCACGCGCGGCGCGGATGACCTCGGCCTGCTCCGCGAGCACCGGCACCGCGAAGCGCGCCACCCACGAGGGCTCGACCCCCGCCTCGCGAGCCACCTGCTCGATCGTGCGCCCGCGCCGCAGGCGTACCTGCATCTCGCGCACCGAGAGCAGGCTCTGGGGCCGGGGTGAGGCCGCGGCCTTCGCTTCGGCCTCGGACTCCTCGTCGCGATGCGACTGGTACTCCTCGATCGCGGCAACGAGCCCCTCGTCGAGACCGATCACGTAGCCGCCCGACTTCGCGCCGCGTCGTACGCTGAAGATCAAGCTTCGATGGTCGGTGGTGAAACCCACCATGTGCAGCTTTTGCACGTCGCATGACCCCAGAGGGCAGACCCACGGCCCGTCGGGCCTCTACGCGACGGACCGTAGCATTTCATTCACCTTCGGCTCGACGATGGCGGAGCGCGGGCGCGAGCCCGCCCTTCTGCAACAGCCGCAGCGCCCGCACCTCTTGCACGTCGATGACGACGGCCCCTTCGTCGTCACGAGTGCACAGGAAGGTCACGATGCAGTCGCCGCATGCGTCCGTGCCCGCCATCACACAGTCGTCGCAGTCGATGCGCAGCACGGGGTCGTGGTCCATCGCCGCATCATCCACGAGGGGTGTGACACTGACCCGTCCTCGTCCGGGTCCGGTCAGCCGGTGAGCACGATCTCCTCGGTCCGAGACCGGCGCCACGCCCAGAGCCCGAGCAGCCCCACCACGACGGTGAGCGCGTCGCGGACGGCCAGCACGACGAGAGCTCCACCTTTGTCGTAGAACAGGACGTCCCAGAACCAGATCGGGAACTCGAGGTGCGCCAGGGCGGTCGTCACCGCGAGCACACCAACGGCCGGCGCGGCCAGGCGCGGCGCGAGCGCCATCGCCACGGCGCCGAGCGCGATCAGCCAGACGACGTACTGCGGCGAGTACACCTTCCCGACGCCCACGAGCAGGCTCAGCACGCCGAACGACAACAGCGTGACACGACGAACGTCGCCGATGCGCGTCCGTACCGCGAGAACGACACCCGTGCCGACGACGAGCAGCGCGGCCGCGTTCGAGATCGTCTTCAACGTGTCCGATGCGGCGGACTGCGCGTCCCACGCGCGGTGGCTGGCCACGATGGCGACGGGATAGTCCGCAAGCCGGCGCGCCACCAGCAGACCCGCGCCCCAGAGGCTCTCGGCTTGGATCCCGCGCTCGGAGTGGTACTGGATCACGCTGTCGTACAGGTCAGGAAGCGTCCTCACGAACGGAGCGATCGCGAGCGCGAGGACCGCGCCGAATCCACCTAGCAGCGCGCGTCGTTTGTCGCGCGGCGCGACGAAGAACAGGATCGGCAACAACACTGCGGGCACCAGCTTCACGGCGGCGCCGACGCCGATCAGTACGCCGACCCAGCCCCACTTGCCCGCAAGCGCGCGCTCGATGGCCCACACCATCGCCACGGCCACCACCAGATCGAAGCGCGTGTAGGTCACGGGTCCGAGTGCGGGGATGAGCACGAACCATGCTGCGAACCCCCACCACGAACCGGCCCGTCTGGCGATACGCGCGAGCCCCCACAGCCCGACGGCGTCGAACAGCACCATGAAGATGATGAACTCGGTGCGGTACGACAGCGCGCGTACGAACCTCGGCACCATGATGATCGGGATCGCTCCGGGCGGATACTCGACGCGCAGCTGCGGGCCGTACGGGTTGAGCAGGTCGTGCCGTATCTCCCAGCTGTTGTAGTCGTAGAGGCGCACGTCGCCGGTTCCGTCTGGACGGTTGGGCCCGTAGAAGTCCGGATGGTCCGCGATGTAGCCGGCGAGCAGGCGCGTGAGGACGAACGCGACGAGCACGGCGACCGCCACGCCGCGCCGTCGGCGGCGGGTCCCGGCGGTGGCGGCTTCCAGCTCCTCGACGAGCGTTTCGTCGAGAGACTGCTCGGCGACGGCGCTCAACGGCGCAACGCGGTGAGCAGTTGGCGGGCGCCGACAACGTTCGCGCCGAGACGGCGCGCCCCGTCGCGCACCCGGTGGTCGCTCGAGGCGACGATGACAGAACGCCGCGGCGCTGCGGTGCCAACGAGGTCGAGCACGACGTCGTCGGCCTCGACGCCCGGCGACGAGAAGCGAACTCGAACGGCGGCGCGCGGCGCGCGCTCGCCGAGACGGTCGACATCCGCTCCGTCGAACACGACCTCGATGTCGACGCCAGTACGAGCGTGCAGCTCGGTCAGCGCATCGACGAGGCGAGCCCTCTGCCGCGCGATCGGATCCTGGTACCACGCCGACTGCGAGATGTTGTAGCCGTCGACGAGCAGCAGCGCGCCCGGCGCGCGCACGAGGTGCTCGACTGCCTCGACGCTGTCGTCCGCGATCCCCGGCGGGAGCCGCAGTGCGACGCGGTCGACGGGGGCGAGATGCCGGTGCTTCGGCGGCGTCGCCGCGAGTGCGGGTCCGGGCTCGGTGCGAGCCGGCGCGGAATCGTCCGGTGCCGGAGCCAGCAGCTCGGACGCGCCCGCGAGCGCGCTGGAGAGCTGCTCCGCGGCGCGGGCGGCAGCCTTCACGAGCTGTGAGAGCCGTGCCCGCTCGAGCGGCGGTTCGGCCGGTGCAGGGGGTGGCGGCGGCGATGACGGTGTCGGCGCGGACGCGGGCGGCGCCGTGACGAGCGGGGTCTGGGCGACCTCTGCCTCGCGCATGCGGATCTCGTGGCGAGCGTGGCGAAGATCGGCAGAGCGTTGCGCGAGCTCCGACTCCACCTGCTTCAGCTGGCGCACGGCCGCGTTGCGTTGCGCGGTGAGCTCTTCGATCGAGGTGCTGATTCGAGCAGCTTCGACTTCGGCGGCTTCGCGAAGCAGCCGCTCGCGCGTCAGCTCCTCTCGGGCCTCGGCCACTTCTCGGGTACGCGCGCCGAGGGCGACCTCGGCGCGACGCGCTCGGTCCTCCGCGCCGGCGAGGCGGCGGTGCGCCTCCCGCTCCGCACGCTCCTCGTGCAGCGCGACCTCCTGCTCCTGCTGCTCCTTGCGCAGCTCGTCGAAGCGCTTCTCCCAGCCGTCGGGACGCGTGAGCCAGATCCACCCGGCTTCGCCGATGGCCTCCTCGGTCAGCTGCGAGGCGACGCGGACGCGGAACGCGTCGTCCTCCTCCACCACGCGCCGAGCGATGTCGAGCGCGGGCGCGGGAAGGCGGGCGAACCGCAGGTAGCGCTTCAGCTGAGCGGGCGCAGGCTCCGTCGGCTCGGCCGCCTCGCCGTCGCGGGCCACCTGCATGACTGCCTCGAGCGCCGGCTTCAACAGCACGGTCGGGGCACTCACGGAACCGGGTCCTCGGTCAACTCCTCCACGGCGGTGCCCGTGCCGCACCACCGACAGGTCACCTGTTCGACGACTTCGGACAGAACCTGTTCGTCCTCGACGTCGAGCTCGCCGCCGACGGTGTAGTGATGGAAGGCGCGTGTGCGACGGCTCGTGAGCACATCGAAGCGGGTCAGGTTGCCGCAAGCCGTGCATCGGTATCGGACGCGCGTGCCGACCACCGGCGTGACAGTAGCGGTGGCGAACAAACGAACTTGATCGTCGAACACCTGTTCGAGCACACTTCGGCATGCCCGTCGTCGCCGGTCAGCGTTCGTTCGACGAGTTGGGCAGTCCGCTGCACGAGGTCACCTTCTGCGTGGTCGACCTCGAGACCACGGGCGGCTCCGCGGCCGACTGTGGCATCACCGAGGTCGGTGCGGTGCGCCTGCGCGGCGGTGAGTGCCTCGGCACGTATCAGACCCTCGTGTACCCAGGTCGAGCGATCCCGCCGTCGATCACCTTTCTGACCGGGATCACCGAGGCGATGGTGGCCCCCGCCCCGCGAATCGAGACGGTGCTGCCGTCGCTGCTCGAGTTCATCGGCGGCAGCGTGCTGGTTGGTCACAACCTCCGCTTCGACGTGTCGTTCCTCGATGCCGCGCTCACCGCCGCGGGCGAGCCGCGCCTGGCCAACACCTGCATCGACACCTGCGCGCTCGCGCGACGGCTCGTGCGTGAGGAGGTGCCCGACTGCAGGCTGGGCACGCTCGCCGCCCGATTCCGGCTCGACCATCGACCGACGCACCGTGCGCTCGACGATGCGCTCGCCACCGGCGAGCTCCTGCACGTGCTCCTCGAGCGCGCGGCCGCGTTCGGTGTGCTCGGCCTCGACGATCTCGTCTCGCTTCCGAAGATGGGCGGCCACCCGCAGGCGTCGAAGCTGCGACTCACCACGAACCTGCCGCGGTCGCCCGGCGTCTACGTGTTCCGCGATCGCAGTGGCCGCCCGCTCTACGTCGGCAAGGCGACGAACCTCCGAAGTCGCGTGCGCTCGTACTTCTCGTCCGACGATCGGCGCAAGATCGGGCCCATGTTGCGAGAGGCGCAGTCCGTCGACCACGTCGTGTGTCGGTCGACGCTGGAGGCCGCGGTGCTCGAGGCCCGGCTCATCGCGGCGCACCTGCCGCGCTACAACCGGCAAGGCACGGGTCGCCGCCGTTACGCGTACGTGAAGCTGACGCTCACCGAAGTGTTCCCTCGTCTCGCAGTGGTCCGCGTTCCGCGTGCCGACGGAAGCCTCTACGTCGGTCCGCTCTCGTCGACACGCGCGGCCCGGTTGGTGGTCGACGCCATCGAGAGCGTCGTGCCCCTGCGACGGTGTCGCGGCCCCATGCGCGAAGGCCGCGCCGTGCGCAGCGGCCCGTGCGCGGCTGCGCAGCTGGGCACGTCGCTGTGCCCGTGCGCCGGCGATGTGTCGGCCCGCGAGTACGCCGAGGTCGTCGAGATCGCCCGGCGCGGACTCGCGACGCAGCCCGAGCTCCTCCTCGACGCGCTCCGCGAACGGATGCAGGCTCTCGCGATGGCGGAGCGCTTCGAGGAAGCGGCCGACGTCCGCGATCGCAGCTCCGCGCTCGCAGGTGCGCTCCTGCGTCAGCGGCGCACCGAGCAGCTCCGACGCAGCGGCGCTGTCGAGCTCGACCTCGGCAATGGCGCCCACGTCGAACTCGACGGGGGCAGGCTCCTACGGTCGTGGTCCGACGGCGAGTTGGCGCTGGGCCCCGCGTACGCCCCGCCCGAGCCCGATGACGCCGGATGGGTGCCGCCTGCCCTCGCCGACGAGTTGACCTGCGTCGCCACGTGGCTCGACAAGCACGCCGCGAGGGTGCGGCTCGTGCGGTGCGACGGCGTGTTCGCGTCGACGCTCCCCGCAGTGCGATCGCTCGCGCTGCACCAGTAGCGTTCGCACGTGCTGCACGATCTGTTCGTGGCGCTCGTGGTGTTCGGCTTCGCGTCCTTCGCGGTGGTCGCCGGCGGCGTGACCTACGCGAGATGGCGTCTGCGCCGCCAGCTCCGGGTGCGCCCATCGACCCGTAGCGCGGCACCAACGTCGTGGCTCGTCTCCACGAGCGAACCCGCGCGGCTGCACCGACGACTGCGCAAGGCCGCGAGTGCCGCGCGACTCGCCGGCACTCGGGGCGACGCGACCATCGCGGCGCTCGCCGCCGAGATCGAGGACCACGCTGTGGCGCTCGAGGCGCACCTCGTGATGCTGAGTCGCACGTGGCGGCGTGAACCCGCCGCTCGCATCCAGGTGGCGGCGCAGATCACACAGGTCGAGCAGCTGTCCTCGCGGCTCACCGCCAGCGCGGTCGAGGTCACGCGCCCGAGTGCCCTCGGCGCGGGGTCACCCGACTCGTTGGCGGATCTCGGAGACCGGCTCGACGCGCTCGACGCCGCCCGCGCAGAGCTCGCGACGCTCGAGCGGAAATGGAGCTCCAACTAGCTGTTGGAGACCTCGACGAGCGTCGCGAGCGCCTCGGCGGCGCGGCCGTCGTCGATCGCGGCCGCCGCGGTCGAGAGTCCGTCGGGGAGGTCGCCGGCCAGACCCGCCACCATCAACGCTGCCGCGGCGTTGAGCACGACGATGTCACGGTGGGGCCCGGGCTGCCCGTCGAGCACCGCGCGAGTCGAGGCCACGTTCTGCTCGACGTCGCCGCCCCGCAGCGATGCGGGCTCCGCCCGCGACAGGCCGTGGGCCGCCGGGTCGATCTCGTAACGGCGCAGCTCGCCGTCCTCGCCCAGCTCGACCACCGTCGAGGTCGTGGTCGTGGTGATCTCGTCGAGGCCGTCGTGGCCGAACACGACGAGCGCCCGCTCGGTGCCGCGAGCCCGCAGCACGGCGGCCATCTTCTCGGCCATGTGCTTGTCGCTCACCCCGACGACCTGACGGCGGACCCGGGCGGGGTTCGCCAGCGGTCCGAGGAAGTTGAAGACCGTCGGCACGCCGAGCTCGCCGCGAGTCGGCCCTGCAAACCGCATGCACGGATGGAACCGGGCCGCGAAGCAGAAGCCGATGCCGGCCTGGTCGACGCAACGCGCCACCGTCGCCGGATCGATCTCGATCGCCACACCGAGGCCCTCGAGCACGTCGGCCGATCCGCACGCCGACGACGCGGCGCGGTTCCCGTGCTTGCACACCCGGGCGCCGGCGCCGGCCACGACCAGCGCCGCGATCGTCGACACGTTGATCGAGTGGCTGCGATCGCCCCCCGTTCCGCAGGTGTCGATGACCCCAGCCACGTCGGCGAGGGGCACGACCTCAGCTGCGTCCTGCATCGCCGTGAGCATCCCCGCCATCTCGTCCACGGTCTCGCCCTTCATGCGCAGGGCGATGATGAAACCGGCGATCTGGGCCGAGGTGGCGCGGCCGGCGAGGATCTCCGACATCGCGGCCGCGGACTGTTCGCTCGTCAGATCCTCACCCGACGTGAGCGGCCCGAGCACCCCGGACCACTGGAATTCGGACAGGTTCAAGCGGTGCGGCGGCGCTGCCGCACGATGCGGCGGCGCTCCTTCTCGGTACATCCTCCCCACACCCCGTCCCGCTCACGGGACCCGAGCGCATGCTCCAGACACGCCTGGCGTACCGAGCACCCCATGCACACGGTCTTGGCGACCTCGGCCTCTTCGTCGGACGGGGGGTAGAAGATCTCGGGATCGAGACCACGGCAGGCGCTTTGCTGGCGCCACGACAAATTCATAAGGGGGGACTCACTCCCTCAGCATCGAGGTACGGGCGGACGGAGGGACGAGTGTAGAGACGGCCCGCGCGTGAAGTCCAGAGATACTGCTGGTCAGCGCGTTAGGCGTGCGCGGATAGGTCCACCTTGCGCGTGACAACCTCCCGTCGTCAGGCTGCGCCTGCCGACAAAACAACACCGTGCCTCTGGGTCGCCTCGGCTCCTCTACTCGGGGAGGCTGCGGCCCGTCTGGACCAGCAGCTTCTGCACGAGGTCCGCGGGGTACCGGCGGTGTCCTCCCGGGGTCCGTACGGATGGCAACCGACCCTTGCGGGCCCAGTCCGTCACGGCGCGCTCCGAGACCTGGAACAGCAGCGCGACCTCACGGGTGCGCAAGAGCCGTCCGGCCAATGCTTCCGTCGCGGGATCTCCCCCGAACAATTCCGCGACCAGGTGCTCCCGCTCGCTTTGCTTCGCGGCTGCGTCCATCGGCGTCCCGTCCCCCCGAATCTGCTGCGTCGTGTTGGATGTGTAGTCAGGGCGCGACGGCCAGTGTGCACCAACCTTCTCACATCGGCAATGCCGAGTATCGAGTCACGGTTCTCTGCGAAGGTCGATCAACAGCGACCGCTTGGTCGACTCGTCCAGTTCGGTGGCATATGCGTAGTTCGCGTGCGCGGCCGCCAGCGACACCGGTTCACGCGCGAACCGCTCGACCTGAACGTGGGTCAGATCGAAATGCACATAGTGCACCGACGCCGTGATCGTGGCGCGGGTCAGCTGCTTTTGGTGATCGGCATCCGGGCGCCCGGCGACGGCGTCGCCGCCGATACGCAGCTCGATCGAGCGCTCGATGCCGACGAGCTTCGGCAGCCACTCCATCAACTCGTCCTTCGAGGTGAGCTCGATGAACAGCGTGGC
>DASZHU010000148.1:0-4316 GCA_035937605.1 Acidimicrobiales bacterium
GCGAGCGCTTCCTCCCAGGTCGTGCCGGCAGCGATGAGCTGCCGGTACTCCATGACGGCGCGAGGCCTGTTCATCCCGAGGACGCCGACCAGCCGACCTGCTCGCCCATAGATCGCGACGAACCGGCGCTCGGCCACGGACCCATCGACGATCCGGACGTCGTCGTCCGCGCGGCTCGTTCCCGCGAGCTGGATCTTGCGGTCGTATTGATCCGACCAGAACCACGGCACGGGCTCGTAGGCCTCGACGTGTCCGAGTAGACGCCGGGCCGCGTGCGCGCCCTGCTCCTGCGCGTTCTCCCAGTGCTCGACGCGCATGAGCTCGCCGAACCGACGATTCGGCCACCGCGCCACATCGCCCGCAGCAACCACGTTCGGCGCCGCGAGGCAGGACTCGTCGCACACGACGCCGTTGTCGAGGGTGAGACCCGAGCCCTCGAGCCAGTCCGTGTTCGGCGTGACGCCTACACCCACGACGGCGACGTCGGTCTCGACGGTGGTGCCGTCGGACAGCCGAACTCCCGTGAGGCGACCGTGCCCGTCGTCGTTGAATCCGTCGACGCCCGTCGACACGCGCAGGTCCACTCCTTGCTCGCGATGGATGGCGGCGCACACGGCGCCGATCTGGTCGCCGAGTGCCCGTTGCAACGGCACGGGCAACGCCTCGAGCACGGTCACGTCCAGTCCCCGCTGGCGTGCCGTGGCCGCGACCTCCGCCCCGATGAAGCCGGCACCGACCACGACGACCCGGCGGGGAGCGGCATCGAGATCGGCCCGCAGCGCGACGCAGTCGTCGACCGTTCGCAGCATGTGCAGCCCCGCGAGCTCGGGCTGACCGGGCAGGGTGCGAACCGCTGCGCCCGTCGCGATCACCAGGCCGTCGTACGCGACCTCAGTGCCGTCGGCCAACGCGACACGATCGGCGTCGAGGCGCAGCCCGGTCGCAGGTACACCCAGGCGCCAGTCGACCTCGAGCTCGGCGACGGACTTGCCGATCGGCGTCAACGGCAGGCGGTCGGCCTCCCACGTGCCGGCGAGGATCTGCTTGGAAAGGGGCGGGCGGTCGTACGGCAGGTGCGGTTCGGCGCCGATGACCGTCAGCGCGCCGTCGTAGCCCTCGTGTCGCAACTCCTCGACTGCTCGGAAGCCGGCGAGCGACGCGCCGACGACGACCACATGCCGCACCCGCCGTCAGTCTTCGAGCGTGATGGCCTGTTTCGGGCAGCGGCGGACGGCTTCTTCGACCTTCGCGCGCAACGCTTCGGGCGGGTTCTCCTGAAGCACGTAGAGGAAGTCGTCGTCGCGGACCTCGAACACCTCGGGGGCGGCTTGCATGCAGAGCGCGTTGCTCTCACACAGATCGAAGTCGACGACGACACGCATCGATTTGCCTCCCCGGTTCGCGATTCCGGCTAGGAAACCTAGGTGGCTGCGCCCGCTCCTGTCGACCGACTCACGGTCGCGCAGGCGCGTCGGATCGCGCTCGCGGCGCAGGGCTTCGCGGACCCACGACCCCGCGGACGAGTCACCGCGCGCCACCTCCGGCGCGTGTTCGAGCGCGTCGGGGTGCTGCAGATCGATTCGGTCAACGTGCTCGTGCGGTCGTACGAGCTCCCGGTGTTCGCCCGACTCGGCGTGTGGCCTCGTCCGCTCCTGACAGACGTGATCGAGCGTCGCCGCGACTACTTCGAATACTGGGCCCACGAGGCGTCGTTCGCCCCCGTCGACCTGCATCCGCTGTTGCGCTGGCGTATGGAGGCGGCCGCGGGCCACGCGTGGGGTCTCGTCGCTCGCACCCAGGAGCACTTTCCGGACTATGTCGAGTCGATCCTGCACGAGGTGGCCGATCGCGGACCGATCGGCTCGTCGGAGCTGCTCGACGGCGGCGCGAAGAGCGGACCGTGGTGGGGGTGGTCGAAGGGCAAGGCTGCCCTCGAGTGGTTGTTCTGGACCGGCCAACTGACATCCGCCGGCCGCGGGCCCAACTTCGAGCGGCGGTACGACCTGCCCGAGCGCGTGATCCCAGCCGACGTCCTTCGCGCCCCAACGCCACCGGTCGCCGACGCGCAACGTGCCCTACTGCTGCGCGCCGCGCGTCATCACGGCGTCGGCACGGCTCGCGACCTCGCCGACTACTTCCGCATCAAGGTCCCGGTGGCGCGGCCTCTGTTGCGAGAGCTCGTCGACGAGGGCGCACTCGTTCCCGTGCAGGTCGGCGACTGGAGGGAGATCGCGTATCTGCATCCGGAGGCGCGTCGTCCGCGACGCATCGACGCGCACGCACTCCTCTCTCCGTTCGATTCGGTCGTTTGGGAGCGGTCCCGCACGGAACGGATCTTCGGAACCCGCGTGCGCATCGAGCTCTACACGCCCGCTCCGAAACGGGTGCACGGCTACTACGTGTTGCCGTTCCTCCTCGGCGACACGATCGTGGCGCGGGTCGACCTCAAGTCGGACCGCAAGACGTCTCGTCTGCTCGTGCAGTCAGCTCACCTCGAGCCGGGCCATCCCGAGGCGGTCGCCGGACCTCTCGCGACGGAGTTGCGCACGATGGCGGAGTGGCTCCAGCTCGAGTCGATCCACGTGGAGCCCAAGGGCGACCTGTCGCGCGCCGTGGGACGCGAGCTCTGAGCCGCTCACTCCCACCAGTCGAGCGCGGCGCGCATCGTCTGTTCGTACTGCTCGAAGGTGGCACCGGACCGCACCGACCACACGAGCTCCGCATCTGCCCCCACCAGATGGCGAAGACCGGCCTCGTCGTCTTCCGCGATCGCGACGATGGCCTCGGCCACGACCTCCGGCGGCGCCGGCTTGCCGTCGGGGGACAGCCGGTGCAACGCGAGGTCGAACTCATCCGAGCCCTCGCGGTACGCGGAACGCTCGTCTGAGCGTTCGGCGATGATCGCGTTGTTCAACAGCTCGGTTTCGAATTGGCCCGGCTCGAGGACCGCGATGCGAATGCCGAATGGCGCGCACTCGAAGTGCAGCGACTCGCTGATCGCCTCGACCGCGTGCTTCGTGGCGGAGTACAGCCCTCCGTACGGTCGAGCCACGAGACCGGCAAGCGACCCGACGTTGACGATCACGCCCTCGCCCTGAGCGCGCATCACCGGAAGCACGGCGCGCACGACCCGCACGAGTCCGAACACGTTGGTGTCGAACTGCACGAGCATCTCGTCGTCGCTGCAGTCCTCGATCGCGCCTCGAACCTCGATACCGGCGTTGTTGACGCACACGTCCACTCGGCCCGCTCGTTCCACGACCTCGGCGACGGCCGCGTCGACGGACTCGGCATCACGCACGTCGAGCCGCAGCACGTGCAGCTCGAGGCCCTCGGCCTCTGCTGCCCGTCGCAGCGGTTCGGCCCGGTCGAGGTTGCGGACCGTCGCAAAGACGTCGTGGCCCTGGCGGGCGAACGTGACGCTCGCATGGAAGCCGAAGCCGCTGTTGCATCCGGTGATGAGCACGATGGCCACCGCCGGAGGTTAGGACCGAGGGGCGGGTCAGAGCCTCGGTGCGTCGGGGCGCGCGGTCCAGGCGAGGAGTGCGCCGCCGAGACACAACAACAGGCCGGCCATCAGCAACAGGGGTGCCGCGTCGTACTGGGCGCCCGTGCGGGGCAGCGCCACCGCTTCGACTTGGACCGCTGCGGTCGTGGGCAACGTGGCCACCGTGCTGCTCTCCAGCACGACCGCACCACCGGTGGTGGAGGTCGAGCTCCCGTTCACCGCGATGCCCGCGATCGTGCTCGAGGTCGTCGAGGTGGAGGTCGAGGTCGACGAGGCTGAGCTGGTGGGTGTCGACGCGGTGATGCTCTCGGCCTCCACACACGATGGGGTCTGACCGAAGTCGTACGCGCGCAGGCGGTCTCGGTACTGCTGCGTGTCGGTGATCTGCGGCAGCACCGGACCGATGAACGCATCGAACTGCGTGAAGCAGTTCGGCGAGACGCCGTTCGGGATCGAGATGGTCAACGTCTTCGAGCCCGACGAGATCGTGCCGGTGTCGGAGTCGGAGAGCGTCTGCGGCGTGACGAACCCGTCGGCGCTCTTCACGTACACCGCGAAGCCGATGTCGGCCGGGTCGCACAACGGCGAGGTGTTCGTGACCGTGAACGTCGCGATCGTGTGATCCGCGTTGAAGCTCGCGGTGATCTGCGCGTCGACCGCGGCCACGCAAGACTGCGATGGCGATGGCGATGGCGATGACGCGGGAGCCGCCGCGGCCGCGCTGCCCGCAGTGACGAACGTGACGAGAAGCAGGGCGGCCGGAACGGTGCGGGTCCATCTCACACAGTCAGCCGTACCCCTGTTCCCA
>DASZHU010000149.1:0-7163 GCA_035937605.1 Acidimicrobiales bacterium
CGCGCGTTCATCGCCGATTTCGGGCCCGTCGGTCTCGGCCCGCTCGTCGTGTTGATCGGACTGGCTGGCGTCCAGAACTTCGACATCGCCGCGTTCGGGGTGCTGTCGCCTGACATCCGCGACACCTTTCATCTGTCGAACGCGGGCATCGACGCGGTGGCGTCCCTCACCGCCGCGGTGCCGATCGTCTTCGCCGTCGTGCTCGGCCACCTCGGCGACCGCACGAACCGGGTGAAGCTGTCGTCCTTCGCGGCGATCGTGTACGGCGCGATGGCGGTCCTCACCGGATTGGCGCCGGTCCTCGCGTTGCTGGCTGTCGCCCGTCTCGTCGGCGGTGTCGGGTTCCTGTCGAGCGAGACCGTGTACCCGAGCCTGCTGTCGGACTACTACCCGCCGGAACGGCTCAGCGGGGTGTTCGGCACCTATCGGCTCGGGGCCAACGGGTTCGCGCTGATCGGCGCGGGCCTTGCCGGAGTGTTCGGGTCGTTGGTCGGATGGCGGGCAACCTTCGTCATCCTGGCGTTGCCGACGTTCGTGCTCGTCGCCGTCGCGCTGGCGATCCTGCGCGAACCGGCGCGGGGCGCCACCCAAGGACTCACGGAACCCGAGAGCGACGAGCAGCACGGCTCGATCGGCGAGGGCTTCCGCCGAGTACGAGCCATCCGCACGCTGCGGCGCACATGGACCTCGGCGTTCCTGTTCGGCGCGGGGACCCTGCCGTTCGCCACGTTGCTCAGCAACTTCTTCAAGGACGTGTACCACCAGGGCGTCGCCGCACGTGGCGGGCTCACCACGCTCTACGGGGTGGGCGGACTGGTGGGCATCGTCGCCGGCGGGTGGCTCGGTCAACGAGTTGTCCTGCGCGAGCACGCTCGCAACCTCGCGCTCGTCAGTGGCCTGATGATCGTCGAGTTCGCCGCCGGCACCGTGCTCATGGCGGCAGCGCCGACGCTCGCGCTCTCGGTCGCCGCCGCCGCCGTGCTGTCGGTCGGCGCGTTCGGCTTTCTGCCCGCATACACCGCGCTCGTTTCGATGGTGGCGCCGCCCCGGCTGCGCGCCACAGCCTACGGCTGGTCGTTGCTGTTCTACGGCGCTGGCGCGGTCGTGATCACTCCGATCGTGGGCGGTGTCGGCGACGCCTACGGTCAACGACCCGCGCTCATGCTGTTGGCCGCGCTGGTAGCAGCCGGCGGTCTGGTCGCCGCGTCGTGTGTCGCGTTCGTCGATCGCGACATCGAGCAGGCGACCCGATCAGCCACCGCCTCGGGATCGAACGCGCTGTTGTCGTGCAGCGCCGTCGACGCGGGCTACGCCGGCGTTCAAGTGCTCTTCGGCGTCGACCTCGAGCTGCAACGCGGTGAGATGGTCGCGCTGCTCGGCACGAACGGCGCGGGCAAGTCCACGTTCCTCAGGGCGATCACGGGACTCATCGATCCGACCGGCGGCGCCATCTTCTACAAGGGCCGTGACATCACCCACGCCGACGCGCTGACGACGGCGCGGCTCGGCATCATGGCTGTGCCTGGTGGTCGCGGGGTGTTCCCGACGCTCAGCGTGGCCGACAACCTGAAGGTTGCCACCTGGCTCTTCCGCAAGCGCAAGGACGACGCGACGCGCGCCACCGAGCAAGTCCTCGACTACTTCCCGGTCCTTCGGAGCCGGTCGGCGACGATGGCGGGAGATCTGTCCGGTGGTGAGCAGCAGATGCTCAGCCTCGCGCAGGCTTTCATCGCCCAGCCCGACTTGCTGTTGATCGATGAGCTGTCACTCGGGCTCGCACCTGCGGTCGTCGAACGGCTCGTCGAGATCCTGCGGCGCATCCACGCCAACGGGGTCACCGTCGTGCTCATCGAACAGTCCGTGAACGTGGCCCTCGAGCTGGCGGAGCGCGCCGTGTTCATGGAAAAGGGCGAGGTGCGATTCAGCGGCCCGACCGCAGAGCTGCTCGAGCGCCCCGACATCTTGCGAGCAGTGTTCCTCGAAGGTGCGACGGACGAACGAACCCCCACGCCCGTGAGCGTCGTACCCGCGCCGGCCGCGTCACGACCGTCCCCGACGCCCGCAGACGACGACGCCGCCGTCGTGCTCTCGGTGCGCTCGGTGACGAAGCGCTACGGCGGCGTCACCGCGGTCGATGGCGTGGACTTCGATCTCCATGACGGCGAGATCGTCGGCTTCATCGGACCGAACGGCGCAGGCAAGACGACGTTGTTCGACCTGATCTCCGGTTTCGCGTCGATCGACGCGGGAACGATTCATCTCGGCGGCGACGACATAACCGGGTGGTCGGCGCCCCGCCGCGCCGCGCGAGGGCTTGGACGATCGTTCCAGGATGCTCGCCTCTGGCCGGCGCTCACCGTCGCCGAGTGCCTGGCGGTCGCGCTGCACCGCGAAGGCGAGATCGAGTCGGCGGTGCCCGCGTTGCTCTCGGCGCCACGGCTTGCCAGCTCCGAACTCATGATTCACGAGCGCGTTGACGAGCTGATCGACCTCATGAGGCTCGGCGCGTTCCGGAACAAGTTCGCGTCAGAGCTCTCCACGGGATCACGCCGCATCGTCGAGCTCGCGTGCATGCTCGCGCATCGGCCCTCGATCCTGATTCTCGACGAACCGTCGTCCGGCATTGCCCAGCGCGAGACCGAGGCGTTGGTCCCGGTGCTGCTGCGCATCAGGCGCGAGCTCGAGTGCTCGATCCTCATCATCGAGCATGACATCCCCTTGGTGTCGAGACTGGCGGACCGGCTCGTCGCCCTGGATCTCGGTCGCGTCGTGGCCGTCGGGCCGCCGGGCGACGTGCTCACCGATCCGCACGTCGTCCGCGCGTACCTCGGCGGCGCCGCCGACCGCGCGCTGGTCGCCGCCGAACCAACGAACGGGAATGGCCAGGATCCCCCGCCTCGTCGCGCACGCCCGCTCCGTGCGTCTGTTCTGAACGGCGACGAGTCGTCGAAGACGGTGACGCGATGAGGCGGCTCATCGCCGGCTTCGTGGCCGTGCTGGGTACGGGTGTGTTGCTGTTCGCGGGGCCGAGTCAGGCCGACGCCCCCCGGGCGTACGGGTGGTGGTACGCCGCCAACCTCGGCCTCCCGGTGGCCGCTCCGCCCCCGTCCGCGCCCGGTGACGGGCTCTACATCGAGAACGGCGTGACCGGACCGACGGCGTTCTCCGCCCTGTCGTTCACCGTGCCGAGCGGCGCCGCGATCGGCCGATTGAGCCTGCACGTGGCCGGCTCGGCGATGCTCAGCCAGGCGCCGATCGCGTGCCCGCTGCAGTCCGCGTCGTTCAAGCCGGCGCAGGGTGGCGCATGGTCCGAGCGTCCCGCATACGACTGTCAGAAGGCACAGAAGACCGCGACGATGGACGCCTCGAAGTCAACGCTGACGTTCGACGTGTCGCCGTTCCTTCGCGACGGCACGGTGGCCTTCGCCATCCTCGCCAGCGGTCCGCTGGACCACGCCGGCTTCGACAAGCCCGGCCCCGACACGCTCACCGTGACCAACGCCGGCGCACCGCCGAGCGCCGCGCCCGCCATCGGGTTCGCCACGACGCCGAACGGCTCGAGCGGGAACGTCGTGCCGTCGGCCGGGTTCACTGCACCGGGAGGCCTCTCGGCCACCACAACGGCTGGCGCGCCCACCACCGGCGCGCCGACTGCGCCGGCGGCGACGCCTCCTACCGGAACCGCCGCGTCATCGCCGTTCGCGACGATCGCCACACCCACGCCGCCGTGGCGGACGAACGTGGCGCGCGTGGCCGGCATCGCCGCGTTGCTCCTCGTGTTGATCGCGTGGAGCGAGGGCTACGGCATCCTCGGCGGCCGGATCCAACCCTTGTCCTCGCCGCTACGCACCACATCTCGTGTCCCAATGGCCAACGGAGGCACCGATTCGTGAGCTACTTCGAGAGCTTCGACGGCATCAAGCTGTACTTCGAGGAACAAGGCGTCGGGCCGCCCGTCGTGCTGCTGCACGGTCTGTCGGCCAGTATCGATCTCAACTGGCGCCAGCCGGGCATCTGGAAGGCAGTGCTCGACACCGGCAAACGAGTCATCGGTGTCGATGCTCGCGGTCACGGGCGATCGGACAAGCCCCACGACCTCGCCGCGTACCAGGACTACGCGATGGTGCGCGACGTGCGCGCCCTCTTCGATCACCTCGCGCTCGATCGCGCCGACGTAGTCGGCTACTCGATGGGCGCGGCGACGGCGCTGCGGTTCGCGGCGAACGAGCCACGGCTCGGGCGCTTGGTCCTCGGTGGTATCGGTGGCGACCCAGCGCGCTGGGCGGCCGCGGACGGGCGCGATTCTGCGCGAGCGCGCGGCAGGCGCATGCTCGCCGGTCTCGAAGCCGACGATCCATCGACGCTCGACGACAAGCTCGCACGTCGGGCCCGACGGTTGATGGAGGCGCGCGGCAACGACTTGAAAGCCATGGCGGCGATCCTGCGCGCCGGCCCTCCGCTCGACGCCACGTTCGACCCCGCGACGGTCACCGCGACGACGCTCGTCGTGTGTGGCGACAACGACGTCTCCCCAGAGCCGCTCGCCGCGGCACTGCCGAACGCGACGGCGCTCGTGCTCGAGGGTGATCACGAGGGAGTGGTCACGAACTCCGCGCTGGCCGTCGCCATCGCCGACTTCGTTGCCGCGTGACGTCAACTTCCACCGGCGACGGCGCCTCGCGTCGACGCAGGGCGCACGCGACTCGCGACGCCTAGCCTCGGCGCCCATGGTTTCGGTCGACGTGCGCAGCCGAACCGCGGCGGACATCCGCCACGTCGACGCGCACGACTTCTTCGTCGACGAGCTGCCGATGCTCATCGACGCGCGGGGCGGGCTGGCCGCGCCCGGCGCGATCGAACTGCATCCGAAGCCGACAGCCTTTGCGATCCACGGGCAGGCATGGACGTTGTCGTTCGATGGCACACGGTTCCAGGTGCGCGATGGCGACCACGACGCGCACGCGGTCGTCCGCCTCGACGACGAAGGGCTCGACGACCTCGTGAACGACCTTCGCACGCCGATGGGCTTCTTCACCGGGGGCGACCTCGACATGCCGCGCGGCTCTCTCGACGACTTCCTCGACTGGTGGGTCGTGCTGCGGGCGCTGCTCGACGCTCGCGCCGTCCACACGACCGGCGCGATCGACTTCGCTGACGCGCACGGAGCCTCGCTCGCGCTCGACCGCGCCTTCACCATCGACGACGACGCCGACGATGTCGCTTACTTCCTGGCGACCGCGGGCTACGTCCACCTCACCGGGGTGTTCGAGCCAGACGAGATGCGCTCGGTCTCCGACGAGATGGACGCCGCGATGCCGGGCTACGCACCCGGAGACGGACGGTCGTGGTGGGCGGGCACGCGCGACGGAGAGCAGCGTCTCGTGCGCATGCAGCACTTCCAGGATCGGTCGGCGACCACCCGGTCGCTGCTGGCCGACGACCGGCTGTTGCGCCTCACGCAGCTCACCGACGACGGCCACCAGCTTGGCAAGCCGGGCAACAACCGCAACCTCGTCGAGGCGCTCGTGAAGCCGATCGGCGTCGTCGAGGGCATCTCCGACGTGCCGTGGCACAAGGACTGCAGCCTGGGCAGCCATTCGTACCGCTGCTGCTCGATGACCGTCGGGATCTCGGTGACCGGCGCCGATGCGAACTCCGGTCAGCTGCGAGTCGTGGCCGGCTCGCATCGGGCGCTCATCCAGCCGGCGTTCGTGCGCCGCAGCCTCGATCTTCCCGTCGTCGACCTGCCGACGGAGACCGGCGACGTGACGATCCATCTGAGCTGCACGCTGCACATGAGCAAGCCACCCGCGAGTCGTGAGCGACGCGTGATGTACACGGACTTCTGCCTTCCGGAAGCCGACGGCGGCGACCCCGGCGAAGCGAAGATCAAGCAGATCCGTGAGCGCGCGCCGACGGCGGTGTCACAGCCGCCAGCCTGACGACCCGGCGGTCGGGGTGGCGTGTGGCGTGACGCGGCGCGTCAGGCGCGGCGCAACAACCGGAGGTCAGGGCGCGACGAGGGCGGCGTGTGCTGGTGCAGGTGCAGGTGGACGCGATCACGCCCCGACTTCTTCGCCTGGTACAGCGCGCTGTCGGCCTCGCCGAACGTCTGCGCCAGCGACCGACCCTCCTGATGCACGGCGATGCCGATGCTCAGCGTGGCCATCGGGTTGAGGAGCCGCCAACCATGCAACAGCCGTTCGGCCACGTCGAGCGGTGCCGCACCGTCGGCGCGCTGGATGATGACGAGCTCGTCTCCGCCGTAGCGGAAGACCTCCTCGTTGTCATGGAGGGCACCACGCAGGAACTCGCCCAGGAACGCGAGCAACCGGTCGCCTTCCGCGTGTCCGAACGTGTCGTTGACCGCCTTGAAGCGATCGAGGTCGAGCAGCATGAGCGCGTCGCCGGCGGTCAGCGACTCGAGCAGCAGCTCACCCTTGCGCCGGTTACCGAGGCCCGTCAGCTCGTCCGTGACCATCGCGGCCGCGAGCGCGGCCGTCGCGCGCTCCTGCGCTTCGTGGGCCTGTCGCATCTTCTCGACCGTGGTCGCCATGACCTCACCGAGGATCACGCACACCGGGATCACGATGCCGACCGAGCGGATGAAGTCGTCGTTCGGCACCGAGGCCGCGATGGGCAGCAGATACGAGACAGCGGCCGGCACCGCGAGCCGCATCGAGGTACCCGGCGGATGCCACATGCCGACCCAGGCGAACAGGACGACGAAGTAGACGCCGAAGACCGGCGGCGGCGTGCCGCCGTACGCGTCCGACAGACACACGAGTCCGATCGCGATCGGCACGAGCCACAGCGTCGACCGCTGCGGCCACCGCGACCACGGGGCATACCAGGCGACGAGACCGACCACGAGCGCGAACGAGTTGATCGCCGCGACCAGCGGCCGGTTGTAGCCCGAAGGCCCCGGGAGCCCGACGTTGATGAGCCCGACGGCGCCCGCGAGAAGGAATAGTGCGCCGGCCTGCCCGCCAGCCGACCGGAACCGCTGTCGAATCGCACCCAGCATGAGATTCAATCGGTCAGCCGGGGCCAAAGGTGAAGCGCCCGGAAGAACCAATTTCTGGCTCTTCGGACTAGGCCCCCCGGCGGGCGAGGGCCTGCCCGGCGATCTCGTCGAGCACGTCGCTCGCGCTGTCGCCCTT
>DASZHU010000150.1:0-6233 GCA_035937605.1 Acidimicrobiales bacterium
CGCCCACGGCCGGATTCGCGCCCGATGACGAGATCATGGGTGACGAGGCCCGGGTGCTCTCCGCGACCTGCAAGGGCGTGCGCATCGCCACCGTCTACGTGCCCAACGGCCGTTCGCTCGATCACGAGCAGTACCAGTTCAAGCTCGACTGGCTGGCCCGCCTGCGCGCACACCTCGACTCGGCCTGCGACCCGAACGAGCCGGTCGTCGTCTGTGGCGACTTCAACATCGCACCCGAAGACCGCGACGTGTGGGACCCGTCGGCGGTACACGGCGCCACCCACGTCAGCGAGCCCGAGCGGGCGGCACTCGCCGATCTCGAGGCGTGGGGGTTGGTCGACGTGTTCCGGCGTCACCACGAGTCGAGCGGCCTCTACTCCTGGTGGGACTACCGAGCCGGCAACTTCCACAAGCACCTCGGGATGCGCATCGACCTCATGCTCGCGAGCAAGCCGCTGGCCGACCGCTCGCAGTGGGCCTTGATCGATCGCAACGCACGCAAGGGACAGCAACCGTCCGATCACGCACCGCTGATCGTGGACTTCGACGTGGAGGGAATCGGAACGTGAGCTCGGGGGGATGGCCCAACCTCATCGCCGACGAGACGCCCGAGCGGCGCGCCGAGGTGCGACGGTTGGCCGACGCGCTGCGAAGTGTCATCGAGCGGTTCGTGGCCAGCACCGCGCCTCTCGACGTGTTCCATGGCGTCGCCGACGACCTCGAGGAGATCGCCGCCCGGCTCGGCGCATATCCCCAGGAGCATCTCTTCACCGGCTTCGCCGAGGCGGGGCCCGCGGGCGACTCGGCCGGCCCGTTCGACAACAGCCCGCTGATGGGCCTGTCGAATCCGCTCGCGCCACCGATGCACCTCCGGATCGAGGCCGACCGCGTGGTGGGAACCGTCGAGTGCGGGTCGGCCTACGAGGGACCGCCGGGCCACGTGCACGGCGGCTACGTCGCGGCGATGTTCGACGAGCTGCTCGGGCTGGCGCAGTCGCTGTCGGGCAACCATGGCATGACCGGCCGCCTCACCGTGCACTACCGGTCACCGACGCCGCTGCACACCGAGCTACGGATGAGTGGTTGGCTCGACCGCGCGGACGGCCGCAAGATCATCTGTCGGGGCACACTGCACGCTGGTGAGGTGTTGTGCGCGGAAGCAGAGGGCCTCTTCATCTCGGTCGACTTCGCGAAGTTGCAGCAGATGGTCGAGGCTCGAGACGCGGGTCGCCTTCCGCAGCAGTAACTTCGCCTCCCGTGGCGTTCAGGGGCTGGCCGGCGGAGGCCGTCGAGTTCTTCGAAGGACTCGAGACCGACAACTCGAAGGCGTACTGGCAGGCGAACAAGTCCGTCTACGACCTGGCGGTGCGCGCGCCGATGGAGGAGCTGCTGCGCGAGCTCGCGACCGAGTTCGGCGAGGGCAAGGTGTTCCGACCGAATCGCGACATCCGGTTCAGCACCGACAAGTCGCCGTACAAGACCCAGATCGCCGCGACGATGAGTCGTGGCGGGTACGTGTCGTTCTCTGCCGACGGGCTCGGCGTCGGCTCTGGGATCTATCAGCCGATGCCGGATCAGCTCGACCGCCTGCGCCGCGCGATCGCGGACGACGGCACTGGAAAGCAGCTGGTGAAGCTGATCGAGGCCGCCGAGGCCAAGGGCATCGAGGTCAGCGCGCACGACGAGCTCAAGACCGCGCCGAAGGGCTACCCGAAGGATCATCCTCGTATCGACCTGCTGCGCCTGAAGGGTCTCGTCACCTGGAAGCACTGGCCCGTTGCGGCGTGGCTCGGCACCACCAAGGCGAAGACGCGGATCGTCGATGTGCTGCACGCGGCCCGACCGGTGAACGCATGGCTCGACAAGCACGTCGGCCCGACGACGATGTCGTTGGAGCGTCGGTAGTGGCCGGCGCCGCGCCGGCCAAGGTGGTCGAGCGGCTCCGCACGATCTGTATGGCGTTCCCCGAGGCCACCGAGCGCCTGAGCCACGGCGAGCCCACGTGGTTCGTCCGGGACAAGAAGGTGTTCGTCATGTTCGATGACCACCATCACGGCGTCGATCGCGTCGCGATGACGTGCCCGGCCCCGCCCGGCGTGCAATCCGCGCTCGTCGACGAGGAGCCGAACCGCTTCTACGTCCCGCCGTACGTCGGCCATCGCGGATGGATCGGTGTGCGCCTGGACGTCGAGGTCAACTGGGACGAGGTCGGCCGGATCGTCGACGACGCCTATCGGCTCGTTGCGCCGGCCAAGCTGATCGCCGAACTCGATCGGCGCGCCTGACCGTCAGCGGGCGCCCAGCCAGGCCTCGACGAAGTCGACCTCCGTGTTGAGGTGCTCGCGCAGCCCGGACACGATCGCTTGCTCGACCCGGTGGCCGACCAGCCGCATCCGCACCTCGAGATCGCCTTCGCAGCGGCGGATGGTCGCGGTCGCGCCAGACGGCTCGAATCGGTAGTGGCCATCGGCGCGGAACCGGTCGGCGTAGTGATCGGCGATCATGCGGAAGCTCACGTTGCGGGCCGCGAGGTCGTGATCGGTCTCCTCGACCCAGGTGAGCTTGTGCGGGTCGACGACCGCGCGCACCGCGGACGACAGCTCGCCCGTGAACCGGTACCGAACCCTCATGTGCACGATGGTGTCGTGCACCTCGCGGCTGAGCACCTCGGGGCGACCGAGCTTCGGCAGCGCGTCGAGCGACACGTAGAAGCCTTCGTCGACGAACACCGACGCAACGGCGCCGGGCAGGCCCTCGATGCGCTGCTCGATCGCGAAGTGCACGGCGTCAGTGCTCGGCCACCACGGCAAGCAGGTCGTCGCCGTAGCGCTCGAGCTTGACGGGGCCGATGCCCGGAACGGCCAGGAGGCCGCGTCGGTCGGCTGGTCGCCGCGACGCGACCTCCGTGAGCGTCTTGTCGTCGAAGATCACGAACGCGGGCACGCTCGCGGCCTTGGCCTGGCGGGAGCGCCACGCACGGAGGGCGTCGAAGAGCGCTTGATCGGCGGGCGCGAGCACCGGCTTGCCTCGACCGCGGAGGTGAGGCCGGTGGGCGGCGCGCGCCGTGTCGCGCACCTTGGGCAGGTGGTCCGACGCGTTGGCGGGCTCGGCGCCGTCGCGCAGCGCGGCGAGCAGTGGCTCGATCTCCTCGAGATACGGCGACGCGCGGCGCCGCGAGACCCTGGTTCCGAACGTGCGCTCCTCGGCCCAGTGCAGCCACAGCTCGCACTCGGCCCGGGTCACGGCGACATAGAAGAGGCGTCGCTCCTCCGCCGTCGCCTCGGTCGTCTGCGCGTGGCCGATCGGCACGAGGCCGGACTCGATGCCGACGAGATGCACCACGGGCCACTCGAGGCCCTTGGCTGCGTGGAACGTGGCGATGTCGACCGCGTCGCTCGCGCCACCCGCGTCGTCTGACCCGACGGTGGCATTGAGCCACGCCTCGAATCCTCCGGGCGTGGCGTCGCGTTCGTCGGTGAGGTACTCGTTGGCCAGCCGCAGCAGCTCCTCGAGGTTGCGGACGCGCGCAAGCTCCGCGTCGGACAGCGCGCGTGGCCACTCGGCGCCGTCTTGATCGAAGTCGTCGTCGGGGTCGACCACGAGGTCGACCCCATCGTCGAGATCGATTGTGGGAGCCACGCGGAGCTCGAGCTCGGTCAAGGCCTCGCGCAGCCCGGCGCGCGACCGCTGCAGCGACCGCAGCGCTTCTCGCACTTCGGGTACCTGTAGGAACGCGGTCTGGCCCCGTACGCGCACGGGTGCCCCCGCGGCGCGCATCGCTTCCGCGATCAGCACTGCCTGCGCGTTCGTTCGCGTGAGGACGGCGTGATGCGACCATGGCGACTCGGCACCGCGGTGGCGGGTGATGGCGCGCGCAACGGCGTGGGCCTCGGCCGTATCGGACTCGTGGCTCTGCACGACGGGAATCGGCCCCTCCGATCGCGTCGCCCGCAGCCGCAGCGTGGGCAGTGCGGCGCACTCGAGCACCCGGTTGGCGACGGCGACGATCTGGGGCGACGACCGGTAATTGCGCTCGAGCGTGACCGTCTCGGTACCGGGCAGGCGTGTCGCCAGGCTGGAGATCAGCGACGGGTCGGCGCCGTTCCACGCGTAGATCGCCTGGTTGGGATCGCCGACCACGCACAGGTCGCGCCGATCGCCGCGCCACAGGTCGAGCAGGCGGAACTGCAACGGGTTGACGTCCTGGAATTCGTCGACGAACAGATGCCGGAACTGCCAGCGCTGCGACGCGGCGAAGTCGGGATCGTTCTCGAGTCCTTGGATGCACAGCCGGAGCAGGTCGTCGAAGTCGACGAGCCGGCGCGAGCGCTTCTCCTGCTCGTAGCGGCCGTAGAGATCGGCGAGCTGCCGCAGGTCCATCGGTGGTCGGCGCCGCGCCGCGGTCGCCTCGCGCACGTAGTCGTCGGGACCGACCATCCGCGCCTTCGCCCATTCGATCTCGCCCGCAACGTCGACCGCTTTGACCCCCGAGCCGCGACCGAGCAGGCGGGCAAGGGTCTGCCCCTTGCGCTCGAGCAGTGTCGGAGGCGTGACATTGCGGTCGGCCCACGATCGCCGCAGCTGGGCATAGGCCACCGCATGGAAGGTGCCGGCTGCGATCGTCTCGCGTAGCCCGAGCGAACGCAGCCGGCTGCGCAGCTCGCCCGCGGCCTTGCGGGTGAAGGTCAACGCGATGACGTGCCGAGGATCGGCCGTCTCGGTGACGCACCGGTACGCGATGCGCCGCGTGAGCACCCTCGTCTTGCCGGAGCCGGCGCCCGCCAGGATCACGAGCGGCGCCGCCTCGGAGGTGACGGCAGCGCGTTGCGCGTCATTCAGACCGGCCAGTAGGGCCTCGGCATCCATCCCGCTCCGACCCTAACCAACGCCTGCGACAGTGGAGCCGTGTTCGACGTGACTCCCGAGCAGTTCGAAGGCCTCGTCGCTCGGGCCCTCGACGGCATCCCGCCGGGTATCGGACGGCTCATCGACAACGTCGCGGTGTTCGTCGAGGACGTCGGCGCGAGTTCCAACCTGCTCGGCCTCTACGAAGGAGTGCCGCTGACGCGCCGGGAGAACTACGGGCTCGGCGGAGGCATGCCCGATCGCATCACGATCTACCGGCTGCCGATCCTGCAGCGTTGTGCAACCGAAGCCGAGGTCGTCGACATGGTGAGGATCACCGTCGTCCACGAGGTCGGCCACCACTTCGGCCTGTCCGATCAGCGGCTTCACGAACTCGGCTTTGGCTAACTTTCAGCTGTGGCCTTCCCGACGAAGCTCCTGAACGACGGTGAGCAGGTCGTGCTCGATCTGCGGCCGCACTGGATCTACATGGCCGAGCCGACCGCGGCCCTCGTCGGTTCGATCCTCCTTGGGCTCATCGTGAAGTTCACGATCGACATCGGCGTGATCAACATCCTCGCGGCACTGCTCGTCATCGTCTGCCTCGGGTGGTTCGGAATCCGTTACGCGAAGTGGTCCAACACGAACTTCGTCGTGACCACCGATCGCGTCATCCATCGCGTCGGTGTGATCGCGAAGCACGGCATCGAGATCCCACTCGAGCGCATCAACACGGTGTTCTTCAACCAGTCGATCTTCGAGCGACTGCTCGGCGCGGGCGACCTCGGCATCGAGTCGGCGGGGGAGCGCGGCGCGGAGACGTTCACCGATGTGCGCAAGCCGGCGATCGTGCAGAACGAGATCTACCGGCAGATGGAGGCGAACTCGAACCGCATGTACGGCGGGCGAGGGGGGGCCCCGACGCAGCAGGCCGATCTGTCGATCCCCGAGCAGATCGAGAAGCTGGACGAGCTCCGCAAGCGCGGGGTCATCTCCGAACAGGAATTCGCGGCCAAGAAGGCCGACCTGCTGAACCGCATGTAGTGGCCCGTCGCCCCCGAGCCATCAGCGCAGAGATCGACATCGCCGCGCCCCGCGATGTCGTGTGGGCGATCCTTCGCGACTTCGACGCCTACCCCGAGTGGAATCCGTTCACGACGTCGGTGACGACCACACTCGAGCCCGGAGCGAATGTCGAGATGCAGGTTCGCCTGCGCCCGCCCAAGTCGATCCATCAGGTCGAGTTCGTGTCGAAGGTGGTCGAGGGCGAGCAAATGTCGCTCTCCTGCTGGATCCGTGGGTCATCGTCCGGGGAGTTGGGGTGGTTGGCAGCCGAGGGCGAGTAGGGCGAGGGCGATGAGCGGTTCGGGACCGTGGAACCCGAAAGC
>DASZHU010000151.1:0-4079 GCA_035937605.1 Acidimicrobiales bacterium
CCTCGACGAAGCCGAGCGGGTCCTGGCCGCTGAAGTTGTACTTACGGTCCCAGCCCATCTGCGGGAACAGCGATTGGAGGTTGCTCGACAGCTGCTCGACCTGCCAGCGCAGGTCCATGTCCTCGAGCAGCTGCTCGGACAGACCTTGCAGCTGCGCGCGTTGCTCGGGCGTCATCGAGTTGAGCATCGACTGCATCGCCGCCATCCGCTGCGCCATGATCTCGAGCAACTCGTCGAGCGTTTGTGGGTTCTCCGGGAAAAAGTCGCCGTAGCGGTCCATGAACTGTTCGAACGCGGGCTGCGTGTCTTCGCCACGCTGCTTCATGTCGAGCAGGGTGTTGAGCTCGGCGAACATGTCCTTCATGCGCTGCATGTCCTCGGGCGAGATGTTCTGCATCGCACCTGACATCTGATTGAAGTAGCTCTTCACGAGCTCTTCCCGGAGCTGCTCCATCAACTGCTCGAACTTCTCGCGCGCCTCGGTGGACGTGAACTCGTACTGCTGGAGCTCGCGCACCTGGCCGGCGAGGTCGGGCGGGAGCATGTCGAGTTGCAGGTTCTTGTCCTGCACGACCTGTTCGGTGATCTCCTGGCGGCGCTGGTCACCGGACTCGCGAGCTTCCTGTGCGAGCTCGTCGAGACCGCCCCGCTCTGTGTCGACCACGTCACGTAACTCCTGCGCGATGTCGTCGTACACGCCGCCGAGGTCGTACTTCTCGAGTTCGTCGCGACGGCGGCGGCGGAGCTGCTCCATCAGCTCGCGCATGCCCTTCACGCGTTCACCGTTTCGGTCCCGGAAGCCGGATTGCATGAGCCGACGGAGCGCCGCGTTGAGGTCACCGTGGTACAGCAGGTCGTCGGTGATCTCGCCGAACACCGAGTCTGCGTCGATGTCGAAGCCGGTCTGCGTGCCATCCCAGCGCGAGTAGCGGAACTGCGGAGCCGGTTGCTTGCGCCAGAAGGCCATCGCTGAGGAGGTTACCGGCCGGCACCCATGGTTAGCCTCGGCCCATGCGCGTCAGCGTCCGTGTCGTCGCCGAGCTCGGCGCTCTGCTCACCGCGACGGCTGTCAACGCGACGGTTTCGCCGCCGGCCGATGCCGCGGGGGCACCAAGTTTCACCACGCCTGCGGCCTTGACCGGCGCCGGCGGAGGCGAACCGCGTGCGAAGGAGTCGAGCTGACCACCTTTCCTGACCCGTTCTGGTGGGGTACCGGCGCGTCATCGACGCAGTGCGAGGGCGCAGCCCCGGCGTCGAATTGGGCACGGTGGGAGCAGCTGGGTCGCGCCCCCGAGTCCGCCGAGGGCAACGGATTCGGCCATCGCCACGCCGAGGACTTTGCGCTGCTGGCCGAGCACGGCCTCACGCACCACCGCCTCTCGATCGAGTGGGCCCGCATCGAACCGCGCCAAGGCCAGCGTGACAACGACGCCGTGGAGCACTACCGCCGTGTGTTGGAAGCCGCGCGCGACGCGGGCATGAACCCGTGGGTGTGCCTGCACCACTTCACGCTGCCCGGGTGGTTCGCCGACGACCTGGGTGGGTTCCTCGACGAGAAGGCGGCGCGCTACTGGTGGCCGCGACACGTCGACTTCGTGGCGGAGACCTTTGGTGACCTCGTGTTCGGATGGAAGCCGGTCAACGAGCCCGTCGCGTACGCGCTCACGGGCTTCCTGATGGGCGTCTTTCCGCCGGGTCGGCAGGACATCGATGACTTCCGCTCCGTCGTTCGCAACATCCACCGAGCGAACGCCGACGCCGCGAACCTTCTGCGCGGCACCGACGCACCAGTCGCCACGATCCACAACCTGTCGCCGATCTACACGGCCGACGCGACCCCGGAGGCGGCGGCGCGGGCGGCGCGGGTCGACGAGATGATCTGGCGGTCATGGGCCGAGCCCGAGCTGCTCGACCCCTTCGACCTGCTCGGGTTCTCGTACTACGCGGCGACTGCGGTGCACGGCGACGGCACCCAGGGTGCGTACCCAGCCGACGCGACGACCGGACCGATGGGCTACGCACCATGGAGTCCGGGGCTCGGCGAGGTGCTGCACCGCCTCGCCGAGGAGCATCCCGACAAGCCGATCCTCATCGACGAGTGCGGCATCGGCACCCACGACGACGAGTGGCGAGCGACGTATCTACGTGAGTGCGTCGACGAGACCGAACGGGCGCTGGCCGACGGCATCGACGTGCGGGGCTTCTTCCACTGGACGGCCGTGGACAACTACGAGTGGCTCCACGGTTACACGGTTCCGTTCGGTCTCTTCGATCGCGACCGCAACCCGCGCTCGTCGATCGAGGTGCTCAGCCGCGGGACCGGTACGTAGCCCTCGCGCCGACGGCGTCCTTGTTGAGGCGCTTGCTGAGGTGCAGCCCTTCGAGGATGAACTCGACCGCGCTCGCGACGGCGGCGGGCGACTCGTCGCCGCCCGTCAGCTCGGCGACGGGCTGACGCAACGCGGGGATGTCGGAGACGAGCTTGGCCTCGTCCGCCGAGAGTACGTCGTCGCCGGCGTGCACGACAGTCCCACCGTCGAACGCCCCAATCACCTCGCGCACGGCGTCGGTGCCGACCCGTTCCTTGAAAACCGACAACACGGCGCCGCGCAGGAGATGCTCGATGATCTGCTCGTCGCGTCCCTCTTCGAGGGACTCGATCTCGACTTTGCCGGCCGTCGAAGATGCCAGCGCCTCGAGATCGCTGACTCGGGGCACGACGTCGCGCTCGCCATGCCGCAAGGCGCGCCGGAGCGCGTTCGCGACGAGCGTCTCGGAGTTCGAGACCGTGAGCCGTACCGACACACCGGAGCGCTGGTTGATGTGCGGGCTCTGCCGCGCGAGCTGCGACAGCATCGCCACGATCTCGGTCATGAACTCCGGGACCGAGATGCGAATGCCGGGCGACTCGAGCTGCCGCACCTCTTGCTTCGCAATCGCCACCTCGGTCTCGAGCTCGAGGGGGTAGTGCGTGCGGATCTGCGCACCGAACCGGTCCTTGAGCGGCGTGATGATGCGGCCCCGGTTGGTGTAGTCCTCCGGGTTCGCCGACGCGACGAGCAACACATCGAGCGGCAGCCGCACCTTGTAGCCGCGCACCTGCACGTCGCGCTCCTCGAGCACGTTGAGCAGGCCGACCTGGATTCGCTCGGCCAGGTCGGGCAGTTCGTTGATCGCGAAGATGCCGCGGTTGGTCCGCGGCACGAGCCCGTAGTGCAACGTGAGCTCGTCCGAGAGGTAGCGGCCCTCGGCCACCTTGATCGGGTCGACCTCGCCGATGAGGTCGGCGATCGACGTGTCGGGGGTTGCGAGCTTCTCGCCGAAGCGCGTGTCGCGGTGCACCCACTCGACGGCCGCGTCGTCACCGTGCTCGCGGACGACGTCGCGCGCGTGCTTGGAAACCGGGTGGTACGGGTCGTCGTTGATCTCGGAGCCGGCAACCACCGGCATCCACTCGTCGAGCAGCGCGATCAGCGAACGGATCATCCGGGTCTTCGCCTGACCTCGCTCGCCGAGGAAGATCACGTCGTGTCCTGCGAGCAGCGCGTTCTCGAGCTGCGGCAGCACCGTCGCGTCGTATCCGAGCACTCCTGGGAAGAGCGGTTCGCCCGCCTGCACCTTCGCGATCGCGTTGCGTCGGATCTCCTCTTTTACCGGAACGGACTCCCAGCCGGACTCACGCAGCTGGCCGAGGGTGGCAGGACGAGACATGCCACGAAGCTACCGGGCGACAGGGGGCGTTTTCTCCTCGCCGTCGCGACGGGCCATCATCGCGGCCTTGAAGTACTTCGTAGGGATGCTTGCGATCGTCGCAGTGGTCGCCGGAGTGACCGTCGGCGGATATCGCGCCTGGGACAAGGCGACGCACACGCGCGACGACAACGGCGGCGTGCTCACCGCGGGGCCCTCCACGACCAAGCCTGCGCCGCTGCCGAGCGACCAGCTCGTGGTCACGGGCACCGTCACCGCGGTGCACCTCGAGGGGGCCGCGCTCGCCAAGCTCGCGATGCCGATCACGGTCGAGACGGCCGACCGCGGGACGGGAGGCGCGACGATCACTCCCGTCGTCGTGAACGGCA
>DASZHU010000152.1:0-22263 GCA_035937605.1 Acidimicrobiales bacterium
CTCGAGCCGGTCGTCGATGCCACGAACTCGGATCCGGCGTTCCGCCGCAACCGCGTGCGGCACGAGCTGCTCCCTCTGCTCGACGACATCGCCTCGCGCGACGTGACGGCGGTGGTGGCGCGCCAGGCCGCGCTGCTGGCGGCCGATGGCGATCTGCTGGACGCGCTCAGCGCCGACGTCGATCCCACCGACGTCGACGTGTTGCGCGCCGCGCCACTGCCGCTGGCGCGACGGGCTCTGCGTCGGTGGCTTCGAGACGGATTCGACGACGAGGACCATCCCCCTGACGCCGCCGCGGTCGAGCGGGTCATGGCAGTGGTCCGCGGCGAGGCCCGTGCCGCGGAGGTTGGCAACGGCCGGCGCGTTTCGCGCTTGCGCGGACGGCTTACGATCGTCGACACATGAGCGGGCGCGTTGGAGAGGTCGTGGTCGGCGAAGACGAGCTGCGTGCTCGCATCTCCGAGTTGGGCAAGGAGATCACGTCCGACTACTCGGATCGAGCTCCATTGCTCGTCGGCGTCCTCAAGGGCGCGTTCGTGTTCATGAGCGATCTCGCGCGTGAGATCGACCTCCCGCTCGAGGTCGACTTCATGGCCGTGGCGTCGTACGGGAGCTCGACCAAGACGAGTGGGATCGTGCGCATCGTCAAGGACCTCGACCTCGATCTCGTCGATCGGCACGTGGTCATCGTCGAGGACATCGTGGACTCCGGGCTCACACTTCGTTGGTTGCGGCGCAACCTCGGCTCGCGCAACCCGGCCAGCGTCGAGGTGTGTGCTCTGCTCGTGAAGGAAGGGCTGCAGCGGGAGGACCCGGACCTGAGGTATGTCGGGTTCCGGATCCCACCCGATTTCGTCGTCGGCTACGGCCTTGACGTGGCCGAACGTCACCGCAATCTCCCCGAAGTGCGGCGGTGGGTCGAGTGAACGGAATCGGACCCGACCGGTAACCTCTTCACGGTTGTGAAGAAGCGTCTTTCCCGCCCCCTGGTGCTGTACGTTGCGATTGCCGTCCTGGCTCTCGTCGCGGGTGCGGCGTGGCTCCGAAGCGGCAGCTCGCCGAAGAAGCTCACGCTCGACGACTACCAGACGCAGCTCGCGAACGGGACCGTTGCCGACGCGACGCTGAAGGACCAGGACCACAACGTCACCGGCAAGCTGAAAGACGGAACGTCGTACGTCGTGTCGTTCCCCGCGCAGTACGCGGACGATCTCACGACGAAGTTGACCGACGCGCACGTGAAGCTGACCGTTGATGAGCAGAAGGAGTCGGTCTGGCTCTCGCTGCTGTTCAACATCCTGCCGATCCTGTTGCTGTTCGGCCTGTTCCTGTTCCTGATGAACTCGATTCAGGGCGGCGGTCGCGTGTTGCAGTTCGGTAAGGCTCGAGCGCGACAGCATGGCGACGCGAACGTGAAGGTGACCTTCTCGGATGTCGCCGGCTGCGACGAGGCCGTCGAGGAACTGCAGGAGATCAAGGAGTTCCTCGAGAACCCGGCGCGGTTCCAGGCGATGGGCGCCAAGATTCCAAAGGGTGTGCTCCTCTACGGGCCGCCCGGTACCGGCAAGACGCTCCTGGCTCGCGCCGTCGCGGGTGAAGCGGGTGTGCCGTTCTTCTCGATCTCGGGCTCCGATTTCGTCGAGATGTTCGTCGGCGTCGGCGCCAGCCGCGTTCGCGACCTCTTCGAGCAGGCGAAGCAGGCGGCGCCCGCCATCGTCTTCGTGGACGAGATCGACGCCGTCGGCCGGCACCGAGGCGCGGGGCTCGGTGGCGGCCACGACGAGCGCGAGCAGACGCTGAACCAATTGCTCGTCGAGATGGACGGATTCGACCCGCGCGCCGGCGTGATCCTCGTCGCGGCCACCAACCGACCCGACATCCTCGACCCTGCACTGCTCCGTCCCGGCCGCTTCGACCGTCAGATCGTCGTCGACAAGCCCGACATCGTGGGACGCACCCACATCCTCGAGGTGCACTCCAAGGGCAAGCCGCTCGCGGAGGGCGTCAACCTGGAGATCCTGGCCAAGCGCACGCCGGGCTTCACCGGGGCGGATCTGGCCAACCTCTTGAACGAGGCTGCGTTGCTCTCCGCGCGACGCGGGCTCGAGCAGATCGGCATGATGCAACTCGAAGAGGCGATCGATCGCGTGCTCGCTGGTCCGGAGCGTCGCTCGCGGGTGATGAGCGAGCAGGAAAAGCGGGTGATCGCGTTCCACGAGGCCGGTCACGCGCTCGTCGGTCATGTCTTGCCCGACGGCGACAATGTCCACAAGGTCTCGATCGTGTCCCGAGGTCGCGCGCTGGGGTTGACGTGGTTCCTTCCGGAAGACCGCTACACGCACTCGCGCGCGCAGCTCCAAGCGCAGATGGCGTCGGCGCTGGGCGGCCGGTCGGCCGAGGAGCTCGTGTTCGGCGAGATCACGACCGGCGCGGCGAACGACATCGAGAAGTGCACGGAGATCGCGAAGGCGATGGTCACCCAGTACGGCATGAGCACGACCCTCGGGCCGCGTAAGTTCGGTCAGGAGCACGGCGAGGTGTTCCTCGGACGATCCCAAGGCCAGTCGCGCGACTACTCCGACGACATCGCCGCGCAGATCGACGCCGAGGTGAATCGCCTCATCGAGCACGCGCACGACGAGGCGATGGCGATCCTCGTCACGCACCGCGCCGCGTTGGATGCGCTCGCCGCCGCGCTCGTCGAGCGCGAGACGGTAGAAGACGTCGAGCTCGCGCAGCTGTTCAAGGACATCGACACCTGGCCCGGCATCGACGGCGAAGAACCACGACGAACCGTGGAGTCTCCGATCGTGCGACCCGCCGCACCGATCCCCGTGCACACGGCGGATCCCGTCGGCCGACCGGTCGTGCGGTTGGCCACACGATGGGGCCGGGTGTGGCGCCGCGCGCCCAGGCCGAGCGCGCCGTGAGCGAGCACGGGAAGAACGCACCGGACGTCGTTCGCCTACCGGTACCGGTCGACAAGCCGCGCATCGAGCGCGCCGTGCGCGAGATCCTGCTGGCGATCGGCGAGGATCCCAATCGCGACGGTCTCGTCGACACTCCCGCACGCGTCGCCCGAATGTACGACGAGATCTTTGAGGGATTGCGCGACGACCCTTCGCAGTACCTCAAGACCACGTTCGAGGCGGACCACGACGAGATGGTGATGGTTCGAGACATCCCGATGTTCTCGGCCTGCGAACACCACCTCTTGCCGTGGATCGGCAAGGCCCACGTCGCGTACATCCCCAATGACGACGGACGTGTCACCGGCCTGTCGAAGCTGGCACGACTCGTCGATGCCTACGCCAAGCGGCCGCAGGTGCAGGAGCGACTCACTTCGCAGATCGCCGATGCGCTCGACGCGAACCTGCAGCCGAAGGGTGCGATGGTCGTGATCGAAGCCGAGCATCTCTGCATGACGATGCGCGGCATCCGCAAGCCGGGGGCCACGACCGTCACGTCCGCGGTCCGAGGGTTGTTCCGCAAGAACGTCGCCACCCGCGAAGAGGCGATGAGGTTCCTGCAGGGCCGTTGATGCTCGTAATGGGGGTCTTGAACGTGACCCCGGATTCCTTCTCGGACGGAGGTCGGTTCCTCGACCCCGACGCGGCAATCGCCCGTGGCCACGCGCTCATCGAGGACGGCGCCGACGTCATCGACGTCGGCGGCGAGTCGACGCGTCCCGGTGCCGAACCCGTGTCTGTCGATGACGAGCTGCGCCGGGTCGTTGGCGTCGTCCAGGCGCTCGCTCCGCACGTGCGCGTGTCCATCGACACTCGCAAGCCCGACGTGGCGGAGGCCGCCATCGCGGCGGGGGCGACGCTGCTCAACGACGTGTCGGCGTCGCTGTTCCAGGTGGCTGCGAGCGCGGGGCCACACGTCGGCTACATCGCGATGCACATGTTGGGTGATCCGCGCACGATGCAGCAGAACCCGACGTATGCCGACGTGGTCGGCGACGTGCGCGAGTTCCTCGTGGACCGTGCCGCCGCCGCCGCCGCATCGGGCGTCGCCGAGGTGTGGATCGATCCGGGCATCGGGTTCGGCAAGACGGTCGAGCACAAACTGTCGCTGCTCCGCCGCCTCGACGTGTTGGTCGGCACCGGTCACCCCGTCGTGATCGGGGCGAGCCGGAAGTGGTTCCTCGGCTCGCTGTTGGCGGCGGCAGAGGCGCGGCCGCCGGGCGAGCTCGTCGCCGCAGACGACAGGGTCGAAGGCTCGGTCGCCGCCGCAGTGTGGGCCATGGTCCAGGGGGTGCGCATGGTTCGGGTGCATGATGTCCGGGCCACGGTGCACGCCGCGAAGGTCGTCGCCGGGTGAACAACGCTGATCAGGGAGCAACGCAGTGCCGGGCATGAAGGGAAAGTGGGCGCAGGGGATCCAGCCGCGGAACTTCTCGTGGGTGGTGAAGGACAAGCTCGCCGTCTGCGAGCGCCCGGGCGGTTATGGCGTGAACCACCGGCGGGTGCGCCGCCAGGAGGAGATCATCTGGATCCGCGAGCAGGGGTTCTCCTGCGTGATCTCGCTGATCCCGTCTCCCCACAACCTGCACAACTACGACGAGCTCGGCGTCACGTGGCGCCATCGGCCGTTCACGCAGGGCGACGACGCCCAGAAGTTCGTGGCGTCGTTCTTCCCCGAGGTGCGCAGGATGCTCTCCGAGGGAAACAAGCTGCTCGTGCACCAGGACGAGTTGGGCGACCGCGTGTCCGGGCTGATGGCCGGCTTCCTGTTGTGGTCGGGGATGGTCGAATCGGGGCCGCAGGCGATCTCGATCACGGAGCAGCTCGTGCACCGCCAGCTCGGCCCGCTCGGACGTCAACTGGTGACGATCGCTGCGGAGCTCCCAAAACCGGTCTGAGTGGGCGACGAGTCGATGGCAGATCAGATCGAGCTCCGGGGGCTCGTCGCGTCGGGGTACTGCGGTGCGCTGCGCGAGGAGCAGGACCGCGCCCAACCGATCGAGGTCGATCTCGACGTGATGGTCGACCTCGCCGCCGCTGCCGAGTCCGATGCTCTCACCGACACGGTCGACTACGGCGTGCTCTGCGCGATGGCCGAGCGTGTGATCGTCACCGAGCGCTTCACACTGCTCGAGCGGCTCGCGGCCCGCATCACCGAGGTCGCGCTCGCCGACGAGCGCGTTCTCGAGGTCACCGTTACCGTGCGCAAGCTTCGGCCACCGGTTCCGCAACAACTCACCACCTCGGGCGTGCGCATGACGCGGCGGAGAGCGTGACCGGGAGCCAGCGATGAGCCGGCGGGTGCTGTTGGGTCTGGGCTCGAACCTCGGCGAGCGACGGCGCGTGCTGCGCGAGGCGGTCGAGTCGCTGCCCGGTGTCACGGCCGTGTCGGGTCTCTACGAGACCGACCCGGTGGGCGGTCCGTCGGGTCAGAGGAAGTACCTCAACCTCGTGGTCGCCATCGAATCGGACGCGAGCGCGCGCCAGTTGCTGGGCATGTGTCACCGCCTCGAGTCCGCAGCGGGTCGAGTTCGGGTCGAGCGTTGGGGACCACGGCCGCTGGACATCGACATCCTGTACATCGACGGCGAGTGCATCGACGACGACGACCTCCACGTGCCGCATCCTCGGATGTGGGATCGTCGATTCGTGCTCGTGCCGCTCGCCGACGTCGCGCCAGAGTTGCTCCCTGAGGGCTGGGAGGATCGGGTCGACGGCTGGGTGATGCCTGTCGAGCCGTTGTGAGCACGCACGCCGTCCGCGTGATCGGACGGGGGCGGGCCGGACGGTCGCTTGCCACCGCGCTCGGGCGGGCGGGTTGGGGGCTCGGCGGTGTGCTCGGTCGGGAGGACGATGGCCGTGAGGCCGCCAGCGGCGTCGACCTGCTGGTGCTCGCCGTGCCCGACGACGCGGTTGCCGCGGTCGCAGCCGCCATCGAGCCGGTTCCGTCGACCGTGGTGGCGCACCTGGCCGGGTCGCTCGGCCTCGAAGTGCTCGCGCCGCACGAGCGGCGCGCCGCGTTGCACCCGCTCGCGTCGCTGCCTTCGCCGGAGGTCGGCGCCGAACGGCTACGAGGAGCGTGGTTCGCGATCGCCGGCGACCCGCTCATCGAGGAGGTGGTCGAGGCGCTCGAAGGGCGCGCGTTCTCGGTGGCCGACGAGCACCGCGCCGCGTATCACGCCGCGGCCGCGATCGCGTCGAACCATCTCGTAGCGTTGCTGGCCCAGGTCGACCGCGTGGCCAAGACCGCGGGGGTTCCGTTCGATGCGTACCTCGATCTCGTGCGGGCGACGGTCGAGAACGTTGCGGCGCTCGGTCCGGTAGACGCGCTGACCGGGCCCGCGGCGCGCGGCGACGAAGCCACGATCTCTCGCCATCTCGAGGCGTTGCCGGAACGCGAGCGCGCCCTGTACGACGTGCTGGCCGAAGCGTGTCGTCAGTTGGCTGCGTGCGAGTCCTGACGGCGCTCGCCGAGGCGCGGGCCGAGCTCGATAGGGCGCGCGCCGCCGGCGCGACGATCGGTCTGGTCCCGACGATGGGCTACCTGCACGAGGGGCATCGGTCGTTGCTGGTTCGAGCCGTCGCCGAGCGTGACGTCACGCTCGTCACCATCTTCGTCAACCCGCTGCAATTCGGCGCCGGGGAGGACTTGTCCACGTATCCCCGTGACCTCGATCGCGATCTCGCCATGTGCGAGCAGTCGGGCGCGGACCTGGTGCTGCATCCGACTGTCGAGGAGATGTACCCGTTCGGCACGCCGACCCTCACCACCGTCTCGGTGACCCAGGTGTCGAGGCGCCTCGAGGGAGCGTCGCGCCCTGCGCATTTCGCCGGCGTCGCGACCGTCGTCGCGAAGCTGTTCAACATCGCGGGCTCGTGCCACGCGTACTTCGGAGAGAAGGACTGGCAGCAGCTCGCGGTGATCCGACGGATGGCCGCCGACCTGTCGTTCCCGGTCGAGGTCGTCGGATGCCCGACGGTTCGGGAGGCCGATGGTCTGGCCCTCTCGAGTCGCAACATCTACCTCGAGGTCGACGAGCGTGCGGCGGCCCCGGTGCTGCACTGGGCGCTCGTCGCTGGTGCCGCGGCGATCGCTGCGGGCGAGCGCGATCGTGGGCGCGTCGCCGGGCTCGTGGGGGACCTCATCGCCGCCGAGCCCCTCGCCCACCTCGACTATGCCGAGGTGGTCGACGCCGACACCTTGCAGGAGGTCGACCCGCTCGTGGGGAAATTGCGGCTACTTGCAGCAGCCCGGTTCGGAAGTGCCAGACTTATCGACAACGAGGGGGCGACCGCAGCGGCGCCCACCTGACTCAGGAGATCTGCCCATGCGTCGTCGCATGATGAAGTCGAAGATCCATCGTGCCACCGTCACCGACGCGAACCTCCACTATGTGGGCTCGATCACCGTGGACCGAGACCTCATGGACCAGGCCGATCTGTACGAGTACGAGCAGGTGGCCGTGGTCGACATCGACAACGGCGCCCGCCTCGAAACCTACGTGATCGAGGGCGAGCGCGGCTCGGGCGCGATCTGCCTGAACGGTGCGGCGGCGCACCTCATCCATCCCGGTGACAAGGTGATCATCATCAGCTACGCCGAGTACGAGGACGCCGACTTGAAGGCGGTGGGACGCCATGAGCCGACGATCGTGCACGTCGACACCGCGAACCGCGCGATCCCCGAAGCGCTGGCTCGCGAGCTCGCCAACGACCGCCATTACACCGAGGTATGCGCCAACTGACGCGAACAACCGAGGATTTCGGAAATAGCGTGCGCGGGTGGACCTCGACCTGCTCGTGCTCGGGTCGGGAGTCGCCGGGTTGTCGGCTGCCGTGCGCGCCGCGGAGCACCACGGCATGCGCGTCGGTGTGCTCACCAAGGGCGAGTTGCACCAGGCGACGACGCGATGGGCGCAGGGCGGTGTGGCCGCCGTGCTCGGGGGCGCCGACCCCGACTCGACCGACCTCCATCTCGCTGACACGCTGGCCGCGGGCGCTGGTCTCTGCGATCCCGACGCGGTGCGCGTCCTCGTCGATGAGGGTCCGTCACGCGTCAACGAGCTGATCGGGCTCGGCGCGACCTTCGACGTCGACGACTCCGGCCGTCTCCAGCTCGCACGCGAAGGGGGACACAGCTATGCCCGCGTCGTGCACGCCGGGGGGGCGGCAACGGGAGCGGAGATCGAGCGCGCGCTCGTCGACGCCGTTCGCGCCACGGCTGCCGCGCTCTACGAACGATGGTTCGCGCTCGACCTCATCGTGGAGGGCGATGTCTGTCGCGGTGTGGTCGCACTCGACGAGCGGGGCGCGCGCACGAAGGTGCGCGCCGTGAACGTGCTCATCGCCACCGGCGGTGCCGGACAGCTGTTCGCGGTCACGACCAATCCGGCCGAGGCGACGGGCGACGGCGTCGCGATGGCGCTGCGAGCCGGGGTCGCGGTGGCCGACCTGGAGTTCGTGCAGTTCCACCCGACCGCGTTGCATCACCCGGCGATGCCGCGCCCGTTGCTGAGCGAGGCATTGCGCGGGCACGGCGCGCTCCTGCGCGACGCGAAGGGCGAACAGTTCGTCGACGAGCTTCTCCCGCGCGACCGAGTCGCCAAGGCGATGACCGCCCGCATGCTCGAGCAGGGTGTCGACCACCTGTGGCTCGACGCAACGGCTCTCGCGGACTTCGACGCCCGCTTCCCGACCATTGCCGCCGCGCTGCACGCGGTGGGTCTCGATCCGACCCAGGACTGGCTGCCGATCGCGCCCGCCGCGCACTACTTCTGCGGCGGGATCGTGGCGGACCTCGACGGCGCAACGTCGCTTCCGGCTCTCTGGGCCGCCGGCGAGACCGCCTGCAACGGAGTGCACGGCGCGAACCGCCTTGCATCCAACTCGCTGCTCGACGGCATGGTCTTCGCCCCGCGCGTCGTCGAGGCGATCGATCGCGGCAAGCTCGGTGCGGAGCCCACTGGCGCGATGCGGGCGGTGCTCGGCGGTGGTGGCATCGACGGCCGGAGCCTTCATGTCGATCTCGGATGGGACGAGCGCAGCCCCGCATCGCTCGACGATCTCCAGTCCGGCATGACGCGACATGCAGGCGTTCTGCGCTCGGCGGAGTCGCTGGTCGAGGCGCGCGACGTCGCACGCCGTGCCCTTGGCGGCGACGGCGTGCGCGGTCAGGAGTTACGCAACCTCGCGACTGTCGCGCAGGGGTTGATCGCAGCTGCAGTCGCCCGCGAGGAGAGCAGGGGCTCGCACACGCGGACCGACTTTCCCGACACTCGAGGGGATCTGCGGCTTCGATACGTGATCTGACGTCGAGTCGAGCTCGACGAGGATTCACGAGGGCTCAACTGGACCCGGGCGTTCGGGCGCGGCGTGCAACGCGGCATCGGCCTCTTCGACCGGCTCGAGCGGTCGCGTCACGAGGTCGATCGCGATCCAAACCGCTTTGGCGAACGGGTACGTGAGCACCGGGAGAAGCAGAGCGGTCACCGCGCCCACCGCCACCGCAGGCAACACGGAGGCGTCGCCCTCGTTCGCATTCGCGTAGAAGACGTACACGAACAGCTCGATGACGATCGCGACCGCGACGAACGAGTAGTTCACGAGGTACACGCCGGTGAAGAAGCCTTCTTCGCGCTCGAAGCGACAGCCGCACGTCGGGCACCGCTCGCGGAGCTTGAGCCACGACACGAAGATCTCGCGGCCACCGCAACGCGGGCAGCGGCGACGCAGCGCCCGTCGCAGCATTGCGCTTGTGGAGTCGCGAGCCATCTCTGGCAGGCTGATCGAATGCCAGGCGGCGTGCAACCACCGATCGGAGCCGTTCGGGCCGCGGTCGCTCGAGCATTGGACGAAGACCTCACGCCGCTCGGCGACATCACGTCGGGTCTGCTGCCGGCGGGCGTGGTCGGTGCGGCCGATTTCGTGGCCCGCGAGCGCGGCGTGCTCGCCGGTGTGGCGTGTGCGACCGAGGTCTTCGCGCAGATCGATGACACCGTCATCGCCGACTGGGCCGTCACCGACGGCGCCGACCTCGGCGCCGGACAGGTCATCGGCCACGTGAGTGGCCCTCTCTCCTCGATCCTGACGGCGGAGCGAACCGCGCTCAACTTCCTCGGCCACCTGTCGGGCGTCGCGACGCTCACGCACGAGCTCGTGGTCGCCACCGGCGGCGGCGCCCGCATCTGGGACACCCGCAAGACCACTCCGGGCCTCCGGGCGCTCGAGAAGGCCGCAGTCCGCGCCGGGGGCGGATCGAACCATCGGGGCAACCTCTCCGACTGGGTGCTGTTGAAGGACAACCACCTGACGGTGCTCGGCATCGAGGACGCGGTGCGACTGGCACACGAGCGCTGGCCCGGGCGCACCGTGCACGTCGAGTGCGACTCGCTCGACCAGGTGGCGCAGGCGCTGAAGGCCGGTGCCGACGCGTTGCTGCTCGACAACATGACACCGGACGAGGTGCAGGCGGCAGTCGAGCTGTCGCGTCAGGCGGATGAACCGCGACCGTTGCTCGAGGTGAGCGGCGGTGTCACACGCGAGACCGTTCGCGCCTATGCGCAGACCGGCGCCGATTGCATCTCGGTCGGCGCGATCACCAACAGCGCGCCGGTTCTCGACATCGGTCTCGACATCGAGGTCAACGCGTAGATGCTGCTCACGATCGACGTCGGCAACACCCAAACCGTCATCGGGCTGTACGGCGCCGACGAGGGCAACACCACGGGCACCGGGGCCGAACGTGACCTCCTCGACCACTGGCGCATCGCCACCTCCGCAGAGCGAACCTCGGACGAGCTCGCACTGCTCGTGCAGGAGTTCCTTGGGTTCCACGGCTTCAGCTTCGACGAGGACGTCGACGGCGTCGCGCTGTGCTCGTCGGTCCCGAGCATCACGATGGCCGTGCGGGAGATGACCGAGCGCTACTTCGGCTTCGCGGCGATCGTCGTGGAGCCCGGAGTGAAAACGGGCATGCCGATCCTCTACGACAACCCGAAGCAGGTGGGCCCGGACCGCATCGCCGACGCGCTCGCGGCCTACGACCTCTATGGCGGTCCGACGATCGTCGTCGACTTCGGAACGGCCACCACCCTCGAGGCGATCTCGGCGAAGGGTGAGTACCTGGGCGGAGCAATCCTGCCCGGCGTCGAGATCAGCATGGACGCGCTGTACGGCCGCGCGGCTGCGCTGTTTCGCGTCGAGATGGTCGAGCCGCGCAGCGTCATCGGCAAGAACACGACCGAGTCGATGCAGTCGGGTGCGCTGTACGGGTTCGCCGCCCAGGTTGACGGCATCTGCACCCGGATGGTGAAGGAGCTCGGCGAGGCGACGGTCGTCGCGACGGGTGGCCTCGCCGCGCTGATCGCCCCGTATTCAGACGCCATCCAGTACCACGAGCCGTGGCTGACCTTGCACGGCCTACGGCTGATCTTCGAGAAGAACCAGTCGTAACGGTGGCCTCGCCGTATCGCTACCAAACCGACGCGACCGCGTCCGGGCTGCGAGCCGAATTCGGCGCGCTCGAGCCCGGCACGGAGACGGAGCGGCGCGTCACGATTGCGGGCCGGCTCATGTTGCGCCGGCTGCAGGGAAAGGTCGCGTTCGGCACGTTGCAGGACGGGAGCGGGCGCATCCAGCTGTTCGCCCGCGCACAGGAGACGCCGCGCTTCGACGAGTTCAGCGCGCTCTCGCTCGGCGACTGGATCGGCGTGAGCGGCACCGTGATGACGACGCGCGCCGGAGAGCTGTCCGTGAAGGTCGAAGACTGGACGGTGCTCGCGGAGGCCCGGCGTCAGTTCCCGGACAAGTGGCACGGCATCACCGACCCGGACATGCGTTACCGCCAGCGGTACGTCGACCTGTGGGTGACCGACGCGGCGCGGCGCACGATGCTGCTCCGGAGCAAGGTCGTGTCCCTCACGCGCCGCTGGTTGGAGGAGCAGGGGTTCATCGAGGTCGAGACACCCGTGTTCCATCCGATCCCGGGGGGCGCCACCGCGAAGCCGTTCGTCACACACCACAACGCGCTCGACATGGACGTGTACCTGCGCATCGCGCCCGAGCTGTATCTCAAGCGGCTCGTGGTCGGCGGGATGGAGAAGGTATTTGAGATCGCGCGCGTGTTCCGCAACGAGGGGCTCGGCTACCGCTGGAACCCCGAGTTCACGATGCTCGAGTTGTACGAGGCGTACGCGGACTACCACGACATGATGCGCCTCACCGAAGACCTCATCGCGTATCTCGCGGGCGAGGTCCACGGCACGACGCAGCTGACCTACGGCGGTCGCGATCTCGACCTCACTCCCCCCTGGCGTCGCGCCACCATGAGCGAGCTGATCGAGGAGCAGATCGGTCGACGCGTCGATGTACGAACACCGTTGGACGACCTGCGCGCGCTGTGCGACGAGTACGACGTGCACTGGGAGGAGTCGTACGGCCCCGGCAAGCTCGTGCTCGAGCTGTACGAGAAGACGACGGAAGCCGAGCTGTGGGGCCCCGTCTTCGTGTGCGACTACCCGAAGGAGGTCTCGCCGCTCGCTCGCGACCATCGCGAGGTGCCCGGGCTCGTCGAGCGGTTCGAGCCGATCATCGCGGGCCGAGAGATCGGCAACGCGTTCTCCGAGCTGAACGACCCCGTCGAGCAGCGGGCCACCTTCGAGGCGCAAGCGGCGGAGAAGGCGCGGGGTGACGAAGAGGCGATGGTGGTCGACGACGACTACGTGCGCGCGTTGGAATACGGCCTTCCGCCGACGGGTGGGCTCGGCATCGGGATCGACCGTCTCGTGATGATCCTCGCCGACGTCCCGACCATCCGGGACGTGATCCTGTTCCCGACCCTCCGACCCGAACAGCCCTGACCGCCCCCGGTTGGGCGACGTTCGGGCGCTGCGTCGACCTCAGGACGATGAGACGCCCGAACGTTCTTCGGGGACGCGGGCGAAGAGTTGGTCGACCGCCGACCGCAGCCATTCGGCCCCTGCGGACGACCCGAACGGATCGAGCGCGGCGATTGCGTTCGCCGCGTACTCCTTGGCCGTGGCGAGCGCTCCCGTGACGGCTCCGTCCGACCGCACCAGCGCGAGCGCCTCGCCGAGCTCGTCGCCCTCGACGGGGCGTCCGAGCCGTTCGCGAAGGTTGGCGCCGAACTCGAGCGCTCGCAGCACCGGCAGCGTGTAGACGCCTTCGACCAGATCGTGACCCGCGGGCTTGCCGAGCTCGGCCTCTGTCGCCGTCACGTCGAGCACGTCGTCCACGATCTGGAAGGCCATGCCGTAGTCGCGGCCGTACCTCGTCAGTGCATCGACGTGATCTCGCGACAGCCCCCCGACGATCGCGCCGATCCGGCACGCGGTCGCGAAGAGCGAGGCGGTCTTGCCCTCGATCGCCGAGAAGTAGGCCGCCTCCGTGCGCCCGATGTCGTACGCGGTGCGCAGCTCCGCGACCTCGCCCTCGCAGAGGCGCCCGATCGTGCCGGCGAGCAACCCCGCCACCTCGGTTCCGAGTGAGGCGGCGATCTCCGATGCCCTCGCCAACAGGAAGTCGCCGGCCAGGATCGCCGTGAGGTTGCCCCAACGGGCGTTCACGCTCTCGACGGTTCGCCGGGTCTGCGCCTCGTCGATGACGTCGTCGTGGTACAGCGAGCCCAGGTGGACGAGCTCGACGGCGACACCCCCACGCACAACCTCGTCGGTGATGTCGGGCGCGCCGCGGGCGGACGCGCTTGCGATCGCGAACAGCGGCCGGACTCGCTTGCCTCCGGCGAGGATCAGATGGCTGGCGACCTCCGTCAGGTACGCATCCTCGCTGCGTACGGCGTCGCGGAGCGCGTCCTCCACCCGCGGGCGCCACGAATCCACGATGCGAGGCTAGACACCAGCATGGACGTCAGGCGAAGCCGAGGCTGGTGGATGCCTCACGCAGCGCACATGGCGCACCGATAGGTCACGGGTAGACTCACGCCACTACGACCCCGCCAGGGGAGGCGATCTTGTTCGAACGGTTCACCGACCGGGCCCGCCGTGTCGTCGTCCTCGCTCAAGAGGAAGCGCGGCTGCTCAACCACAACTACATCGGCACCGAGCACATCCTGCTCGGGTTGATCCACGAGGGCGAAGGCGTTGCCGCCAAGGCCCTCGAGTCGCTCGGCATCTCACTCGAAGCCGTGCGGAGTCAGGTCGAGGAGATCATCGGACAGGGCGGGTCGTCGCCCAGCGGGCACATCCCGTTCACGCCGCGCGCCAAGAAGGTCCTCGAGCTCTCGCTACGTGAGGCGCTCCAACTCGGCCACAACTACATCGGCACCGAGCACATCCTTCTCGGGCTGATTCGCGAAGGCGAAGGCGTCGCCGCGCAGGTGCTCGTGAAACTCGGCGCGGATCTGTCACGCGTGCGCCAACAGGTCATTCAGCTGCTTTCGGGCTACAGCGGCCCGGGTGGACAATCGGAGAAGGCCGGTGCCACGCCGGGCGGCAGTGGTCAGGAGACCCCGTCCGGTTCGCTGGTGCTCGACCAGTTCGGTCGCAACCTCACGCAGCAGGCGCGCGAGAAGAAGCTCGACCCGGTCATCGGCCGGCACCGCGAGATCGAACGTGTGATGCAAGTGCTCTCGCGTCGCACGAAGAACAACCCGGTCCTCGTCGGTGACCCCGGCGTCGGCAAGACGGCGATCGTCGAAGGCCTCGCACAGAAGATCGTCTCCAACGACGTGCCCGAAACACTGCGCGGCAAGCAGCTCTACACGCTCGACCTCGGCGCGCTGGTCGCCGGTTCGCGTTACCGCGGTGACTTCGAGGAGCGCCTGAAGAAGGTGCTCAAGGAGATCCGCACGCGCGGCGACATCATCCTGTTCATCGACGAGTTGCACACGCTCGTCGGCGCGGGTGCCGCCGAGGGTGCGATCGACGCGGCGTCGATCCTCAAGCCCATGCTCGCCCGCGGCGAGCTGCAGACCATCGGCGCCACGACGCTCGACGAGTACCGCAAGCACCTCGAGAAAGACGCCGCCCTCGAGCGTCGCTTCCAGAAGATCACCGTCGACGAGCCGACCGTCGCGCACACGATCGAGATCCTCAAGGGTCTGCGTGATCGCTACGAGGCTCACCACCGCGTCACCATCACCGACCAAGCGCTGGTGGCCGCGGCCAACCTGGCTGACCGCTACATCTCGGACCGTCACCTGCCCGACAAAGCGATCGACCTCATCGACGAGGCCGGCTCGCGTCTGCGCATCAAGCGCATGGAGACGCCGCCCGACTACAAGGAGCTCGAGAACTCCATCGCACAGGTCCAGCAGCAGAAGAAGGAGGCGGTCGAGGCGCAGCGCTTCGAAGAGGCCGGCAAGCTGCGCGACCGCGAGAAGGAGCTCCTCACCGAGAAGGAGTCGAAGGAAGCCGAGATCAAGGCGTCCGGCGTCGACCTCTTCGACGAAGTCGACGAGGAGGCCATCGCCGAGGTGCTGTCGGTTTGGACCGGCATCCCCGTCTACAAGCTCACCGAGGAAGAGACCCAGAAGCTCCTCCGCATGGAAGACGAGCTGCACAAGCGGGTCATCGGTCAAGAGCAAGCGATCAAGTCGGTGTCGCAGGCGATTCGCCGCACCCGCGCTGGCCTGAAGGATCCGAAGCGTCCCTCGGGCTCGTTCATCTTCCTCGGCCCCTCCGGCGTCGGAAAGACCGAGCTCGCCAAGACGCTCGCCGAGTTCCTGTTCGGCGACGAGCAGTCGCTCATCGCGCTCGACATGTCCGAGTACATGGAGAAGCACACCGTGTCGCGCCTCGTCGGCTCGCCGCCTGGCTACGTCGGCTACGAGGAAGGCGGCCAGCTCACCGAGGCCGTGCGCCGCAAGCCGTTCTCGGTCGTGCTGTTCGACGAGATCGAAAAGGCGCACCCCGACGTGTTCAACACGCTCCTCCAGATCCTGGAAGAGGGTCGCCTCACCGACGCGCAGGGTCGTTCGGTCGACTTCCGCAACACCGTGCTGATCATGACGTCGAATCTCGGCACCGCGGATCTGCGCAAGGCGAACGTCGGCTTTGGCAAGGCCGACGAGGCCGTGAGCTACGAGCGCATGAAGGAGAAGGTCAACGACGCGCTCAAGCAGCACTTCCGTCCGGAGTTCCTGAACCGCATCGACGAGACGATCGTGTTCCACGAGCTCTCGAAGGATGAGGTCATCCAGATCGTCGACCTCATGATGAGGCGGGTCGGGCTGCAGCTCGAAGGCCAGGGCATCGGCATCGAGCTCACGCAGGACGCCAAGCAGCTGCTCGCCGATCGCGGCTACGACCCGACGCTCGGCGCTCGCCCGCTGCGCCGCGCCATCCAGCGCCTCGTCGAAGATCCACTGTCCGAGCGGCTCCTGTACAAGGAGTTCCGGGCCGGAGAGATCATCATCGTCGACGCCGACCTCGATCCCGAGTCCGAGAAGGGCGAGAAGACGATCGTGTTCCGTTCGGTGGAGGGCTTCGAGCCGCCGGCGGTCGAGCTCGCAGAGGCGGGCCCGGCCGAATAGCCACCGCGGCGGCCACTACATTCCGCCGGGTGTATCGCAAGATCCTCGTCGGCACCGACGGCTCCAAGACCGCGGCGAGCGCCGTCGACCGCGCGGTCGACGTGGCTCGCGCCGCGGGCGCGACGCTGACGATCTTCACTGCGGCGCGGCCCGGTAAGGGCGAGACGGTGGTCCGTCAGGAGGCGCAGCGTCACGCCGCGACCGGCGTCGAGATCGACACCCGCGTCGCGGATGGCGAACCCGTCGAGGCGTTGCTCGACGCGGCTCGTGACGGAGGCTACGACCTCCTCGTCGTCGGCAACCGCGGCATGACGGGTGTGTCCCGCTTCCTGCGGCTCGGCTCCGTCCCGAACAAGGTGAGCCACCGCCTGCCGTGCAACCTCCTCATCGTGAAGACCACTTGAGGTTTCGACTGGCTCGGCTCGTCGCGCTCGTCCTCGTCGTCGTCGCCTGTGCGAGCGGGTGCCGGGTGCGAACGAATGTTGGAATTGACGTGAAGGAGAACGGCAGCGGCGCCGTCACCGTGCGGTTGGGCCTCGACGACGACGCGGTGAAGCAGACGCCGAACTTCCAAGACGCGATCAGGGTCGCCGATCTCACGGCCCATGGGTGGACGGTGACCGGCCCCGTCAAGGAGACCGACGGGTTCACCTACTTCACTGCGACGAAGCCGTTCGCCAACCCCGACGAGGCGCAGAAGATCTTCGTCGAGATCTCCGGGGGCAAGGGGCCCTTCCACGACTTCTCGATCACACGATCGAAGTCGTTTGCCCGCACCAAGTTCGGCTTCAAGGGCACGATCGACTTCGGCCCGGGCCTCGAGTCGTTCAGTGACACCCAGCTCGCCCAGCAGCTCGACGGCAAGCCGCTCGGCGACGAGATCAAGGCGATCGAGCAGCGGCTCAACGACACGCTCGACAACGTCTTCCAGTTCCAGGTCGCAGTGCGCCTCCCCGGCGACGTCACGTCGAATGCGCCCGGTCAGGTCGCGAACGGTGCCGTGTGGCAGCCGAGGCTCTCGCAGAGCGGAGCGATCACCTTGGAGGCAACGAGCACCAGCACGCGGTGGCCCACGATCATCGGCGTGATCGTCGCGGTCGTGTGCGCGCTCCTCCTTCTGGCGCTACTGGTTATCCGACTCGTCGTGGTGTCCCGGCGCCGTCGGGCTTCCGCTTCACTGTCATAGCCCGCCCGTAAGGTTCGACTCGTGGCGAGGCAACGGGTCGAGTTCCGATGTGACGAGTGCGGTGGCGCCGCCCCGCGATGGGCGGGCCAGTGCCCGGTCTGCGGTGCGTGGAACGCGCTGCACGAGGTGGCGATCGCTGCACCGTCGATCGCGCCGATCCACCAGCTCACGCCGGCGACGCCGCTCGCCGATGTCGACATGGCGCAGTGGAAGGCGCGTCCCACCGGCATCGACGAGCTCGACCGTGTGCTGTCGGGTGGGCTCGTGCCGGGATCGGTCACCCTGCTCGGCGGCGAGCCGGGCGTCGGCAAGTCCACCCTGCTCACGCAGGTCGCGGCGCAGATGGCCCACCGCGGCGCCAAGGTGCTGTACGTCTCGGCCGAAGAGTCGAGCCAGCAGGTGCGGCTACGAGCCGAGCGGCTCGACGCCATCGCGCCGCCGTTGTGGCTGGCGTCCGAAACCGCCTTGCCCCACCTCATCGCACACCTCGACGCCGTGCGTCCCGACGTCGTCATCGTCGATTCGATCCAGTCGGTGCACGATCCCGAGCTCGGCTCGGCGCCCGGGTCGGTCGTGCAGGTGCGCGAGTGCGCGCACCGCCTCGTCCGCCAGGCGAAGGGGCGCGGCGTCGCGGTCGTGCTGGTCGGTCACGTCACGAAAGACGGCGGGCTTGCCGGGCCGCGAGTGCTCGAACACGTCGTCGACACCGTGCTGTCGTTCGAGGGCGACCATCATCACGCGCTGCGGCTCGTGCGAGCGCTGAAGCATCGCTTCGGTTCCACGAACGAGGTCGGCGTCTTCGAGATGGCCGATCACGGCCTCGTTCCGGTGCCCGACGCCAGCGCGCTGTTCCTCGCGGATCGTCGGCCGGGTGTGCCCGGCTCCACCGTTGCCCCCGCGATCGACGGGCACCGTCCACTCCTCGTCGAGGTGCAGGCGCTCACGATCAAGTCGACGCTGCCGATGCCGAGGCGCTCCGCGCAGGGCCTCGACGGCGGTCGGCTCGCGTTTCTCCTCGCGGTGCTCGAGCGTCGAACGAACGTCGGGATCGGTGGGCACGACGTGTTCGCCCTCGCCGTGGGTGGGGCGCGCGTGGTCGAGCCCGGTGCCGATCTCGCGCTGGCGCTCGCCGTCGCATCCTCCGCCGCGGATGTCGCGCTGCCGGACGATCTGGTCGCGTGTGCGGAGGTGGGCCTCGGCGGCGAGCTGCGCCAGGTGGGACAGACGTCGCGCCGGCTGAGCGAAGCGGCGCGACTCGGGTTCCGGCGCGTGTTGTTGCCGCCGTCGGCACCCGAACCGCCGGCTGGTCTCACCGCGTGGCGTGCCGCAACGCTGCAGAGCGCGATCGCGCTCGCGGGCCTCGAACCCTAGAATCCCCGCATGACGAAGCCTGGAGGGCCGCGCCGAACGCGCGCTCCAGACCTGTTGACGGGGAGTGCGGGTTACTCTCACACGGTGAGCCCGCGACGCAGCATCGCGATGCTCGACGCGCTTGCCGCGGTCGCGCCAGGGCGCCCCCTTCGTGAGGGACTCGACCGCATTCTGCAGGCAGGAATGGGCGCGCTCATCGTTGTCGGTGACGGTCCCGAGGTGCTCAACATCTGCTCCGGCGGGTTCCTGCTCGATGCCGCGTTCAGCCCGCAACGCTTGTCCGAGCTGGCCAAGATGGATGGCGCCATCATCCTCGCCGGCGACGCGAGCCGCATCGCACGGGCGAACGTGCATCTCGTGCCGAATCCGAACGTGGCGACGTCCGAGACCGGAACGAGACACCGCACCGCCGAGCGGGTCGCCCGTTCGATCGACGTTCCGGTGATCTCCGTGTCGGAGGACATGCAGGTGATCGCGGTGTACGTCGACGACGAGAAGTACCCGCTCGAACCCATTCCGCGGCTGTTGAACAAGGCCAACCAGGCCCTCTCCACCATCGAGCGCTACAAGAGCCGGCTCGACGGCGTGTCGAGCGCGCTCTCCGCGCTCGAGGTCGAAGACCTCGTGACGCTGCGCGACGTGGTCACGGTGCTGCAGCGCACCGAGATGGTGCGTCGCATCGCGGAGGAGATCGAGGGGCACATCGTCGAGCTCGGCGTCGATGGCCGCCTCGTGCGCCTCCAGCTCGAAGAGCTGATGGGCGGTGTCGAGGACGATCGTCGCCTCGTGATCCGCGACTACTTCCACGAAGACGCCGAGTGGCACGTGGGTGATGCGCTCGAGGCGCTCGCCGAGCTGGACACGGACGACCTGCTCGACCTGAAGATCGTCGCGTCGATGCTGCACCTCAGTGGAGGCATCGATCTCGACCTCAGTCTGCAGCCACGCGGCTACCGGCTGCTCGCGAAGATCCCGCGGCTACCGGACCAGGTGATCGACAAGATCGTCGACCGCTTCGGTCAGCTGCAGAAGATCATGCGGGCGACCATCGACGATCTCGACGACGTCGAAGGCGTCGGTGAAACGCGAGCACGCGCGATCAAAGAAGGCCTGTCGCGCCTCGCCGAGTCGAGCATCCTCGACCGCTACAACTGAATGGCCGAGCGCGAGCAGCGCCTCGTCTTCGGCGAGGTCGCCTCCACCTATCAGCAGGCCCGCCCGACCTACCCGGAGGGACTCTTCGACGCGATCTCCGAGCTCACGGGCGTGCGGCGCGGCGACGCGGTGCTCGACGTCGGCGCCGGTACGGGCAAGGTGACCGAAGGCTTGTTGGCGCGCGGCTTCAGGGTCACTGCGGTCGAGCCGAGCCCCGGCATGGCCGACGTGCTGCAAGAGCGGTTCCCGCAACTCGTCGTGCACCGAGTCGGGTTCGAGGAGTGCCACATCCTGCCCGAGACGATCGCGGTCGTCACCGCGGGACAGTCGTGGCACTGGGTCGACCCCGAGCGCGGACCGCGCAAAGCGGCCGAGGTGCTGCGACCCCGTGGATGGCTGGCCGTGTTCTGGAACAGCCCGAACCTGGGAGAGTGCGAGTGGCACGACGAGTTGCAGTCCGTGTACGCGCGGGTCGCGCCACACCTGACGCACCAGAAGTTGCAGAACAACGTGAACTCGTCGGTACGCGACAACCTCGACAAGCTCCGTCACAGCGATCTGTTCGGTGCGCCGCTCGTGCGACATGTGCCGTGGGTGGCGCGCTATACGACCGTCGAGTACACGACGCTGCTCGCGACCCACTCCGATCATCGCCTGTTGCCCGACTCGCAGCGCGCAGAGCTGCACGCGGCCATCGCGGCGTCGATTGACGGCCGCGGCGGCTCGGTCGAGCATCCCTATGTGACCGATCTCGTGGCCGCGGCGCGGCGCTAGAACCGGTCATGCGAACCACGTTGCCATCCGGTACTGCCGTCGAGACCGTCGCGGCGGCTTCCCCGCGTCGAGGGCTCGTCCTGGTGCCCGACATCATGGGTCTGCGCCCGTTGTTCGACGACCTCGTGGCGCGTCTGTCCGAGGAGAACGGCTGGGCGGTTGCCGCGGTCGAGCCGTTCGCCGGGCGAGAATCGATGACGCTCGACCAACGGATGTCGGCTATGTCCGCGCTCGACGACACGCGTCAGGTGTCCGACCTCGTCGCGGCGGCCGACCTGCTGGGCGTGGAGCCGGTCGGCATCCTCGGCTTCTGCATGGGCGGCATGTACACGATGAAAGCCGCGGCGACGGGTCGGTTCGACCGCGCCGCCCCCTTCTACGGGATGATCCGTGTCCCCGGTGCGTGGCGCGGCCCGGGCCAGCGTGACGCGCTCGAGGTGCTCGCCGGCGTCGAGGGCGCGGCCGAACGGGTTCTCGCGATCATCGGGACGGCCGACCCCTACACGCCGGCCGACGATGTGGCCGATCTCGAGGCATTGGGGGCGACCGTCGTGCGGTACGAGGGCGCCGAGCACGGTTTCGTGCACGACGCGTCCCGCCCGGCCCATCGCGCTGCGGATGCCGCCGATGCCTGGCGGCGAGTTGTGGGCTGGTTCAGCGGGCCCTGAGCTCGAGCTGCGGGCGGTTGGTGATCTTGTAACGACGCTCTGACTGCTCGACCCACTCGAGCTTCACAAATGCCGCGATCGCCTTGTTCACGCGCTCACGCGAAGCACCGACCATGCCGGCCAGCTCCTCCTGGGTCACGGGGAGCACGAACTCGTCGGCATCGCCCGCCAACTCGAGCAGCCGCTTCGCCGTGCGACCCGTCACGTCCAGGAACACCGAATCGGCGAGCGCCGCGTCCATCGAGCGGATGCGCCCGGACAGCAGCGCGACAACGCTCCACAACAGCATCGGCCGCGACTCGTAGACCTCCTGCACGGGCTGGTAGGGGATCGCGATCACCTCCGACGGCTCGATGGCACGCGCGCCGGTCGAGCGACCCAGACCATCGAACAGCGGCATCTCGCCGAACAAGTCGCCGGCCTCCATCAGCGCGACAACGGATTCCCGGCCGTCGATCGACTTGTTCGCGAGTGCGATGCGACCCGACACGACGACGAACAGCTCGTTGGGCTCGTCCCCTTCTGAGAACAGGACATCGCCGCGGCGAAGCCCACGGCTTTCAGCGGAGAGGCTGATCCGCTCGAGTTCCTCGGGAAGCAGCTCAGCGAAGAGATCGACGCGGGACAGCA
>DASZHU010000153.1:0-5113 GCA_035937605.1 Acidimicrobiales bacterium
CCGTGTCGACGAGCACCGCTTGGATCGCGGTGATGTCATCCGCACTCAACTCGCTCGAGCCGACCAGCGACAAGAGCGTGACCTGACCGCCCTCGGCCCGCTCGCTGGCGATCGCCAACAGTGGCGTGGGCTTTCCCTCACGCAGGTCGTCGCCCACCGGCTTGCCCGTGCGGGCCTCGTCACCGAACGCTCCCAGCAGATCGTCGCGGAGCTGGAACGCCTCGCCCAGCGGATCCCCGTACCCCGAGAGCGCCTCGTGCAGCTCGACGTAGCGGCCGGCCATCGCGGCGCCGACGTGCAGCGGGCGCTCGATCGTGTACTTGCCGGACTTGTAGCGAGCGATGCGACGGGCCCTGGTCAGATCGGTATCCGCTCGCGCGGTGCCGACCAGATCGAGGTACTGCCCGACGTTCAGCTCGACCCGCAGCTCGCTCCAGATCGCCAGCGCGTCGTGGCCTGCCGCGGCGATGAACTGATCGGCGTACACATGGGCCAGGTCGCCGATCAGGACCGCAACGCCTTCACCGAAGCGGCGTGGCTCGCCGCGCCGGCCGTCGTGAGCGTGGCGGGCCGCGAAGTCGACGTGCACGGATGGTCGCCCGCGTCGCGTGGCCGAGCCGTCCATCACGTCGTCGTGGACCAGCGCAAACGCCTGCAGCATCTCGAACGCGCAGCCGGCCTCGACGATGCGTGGATCGGCGACGTCGCCCCCGGCTCCGGCGAACCCCCAGTGGCAGAACGCGGGCCGCAATCGCTTGCCGCCGTCGAGCACGAAATCCCGCAAGCACCGCAGCGGCTCGGCCAGCGCCTCGTCAAGCGCGCTCCACCGCTCGATCTCGACCTCGAGCAGGCCGCCCAGGCGACGCTCGACCCGTTCGGCGACGAGCAACAGGCTCGCCGGTACCGGCACGCTCCGTGTCGGGGCAGACATGTCGATGCCAGCGTAGGCGGGGCGGCCGATAGCCTCCCCATGGCGTCCGGCGGACGCCGGGATCGTCAGCCGTCCGTTACAGGGCAAATGACCGGTTCGAACTGAAGAACCACGAGGCACGGGCCGATGGGAAACGCGGTGAAAGCAACTGCTGCCGCGCTCGCGGTCGTCCTGGCGCTTCTCGTGCCGGCCTCCGCGGTGTCGGCGCAGAACGCTCCGCCGGCCGAGCCGATCACCACCGTGCCCGCCGGGCCCCCGCCCTCGGTGCCTCCCGATCTGCCGGTCGTCACGCCGCAGACGATTCTGCCGACCGACCCGAGCGCGCCGCCGCCCGAGCCGGTGCCGGTGCTACCCGATCCGTCACCGCAGGTGGCGGTCGTGATGGCGAAGTTGAAGGTGCTCGATCTGCAGCGGATCGTCGGGCTGGCGCAGGCCATCCTCGATCGAGCCACGGTGGCCGAGGCGAAGGTGCGTGCCGCCCGCGACGCGGCGCAACGCGACCGAGAGGCGAAGCGGTTCACGCTGACCGATGCCGTCACGAACGCGTATGTGCGCGGTGGGATCGACGGAACCAGCATCGAGCCCGAGACCGCGGACGAGTACGTCCCCGCGCAATCGGCGCGGCTGCTCGCAGGGAGCGCCATCGATCGCGATCAGCGGTTGGTGCAGACCGCCGACGATCGCTTGCGCGCGGCGGACAACGCGCTGGCCGCGGCGCAGGGTCGCAAGAGCCAGGCCCAGATCACGCACGACTTCGCTCAGTCGGCGCTCGACAGCGCGAACACGGACGTGACTGACGCGCGTCGCCTGACCAGTTCGCAAGATGTGTCGCCGACGGTGGTCGGTGATCCGATGCTGACCGCCGACGAGATCGTGGCCTGGTACAAGGCCGAAGGCGTCGTCGGCTACGTGGCCGGTGTCGATCTCCAGACGCTTGCCGGCGACTACCTCGACGAAGGCAGCGCCGAGAAGGTGCGCGGCGACGTCGCGTTCGCGCAATCGATCGTCGAGACCGGTGCGTTCACGTCACCGCTCACTACGCACAACAACTTCGCCGGCATCGGCGCGTGCGACACGTGCGCGACCGGCTTCGACTTCCCGTCGCCGCTACTGGGTGTGCGCGCGCAGGCCCAGCTCTTGCACGCGTACGCCGACAAGTCGGTGCGGGCGTCGAATCTCGCGAACCCCGCGATCGGCTCCGACCCCGACACCCTCGGCGTCCGCGGCTGCTGCCCGACGTGGAACAAGCTCACCGGTACCTGGGCGTCGGACCCGAACTACGGCCCGAAGCTGATGACGGTGTACCTGTCCATGCTGCAGTACACGCTCACGCAGCGCACGCAGGCCGCGGCCCTCGCGCTCGCCGCCCCGCCCGCCTGACTCGCCGCCGTTCAGCTCTCGAGGCCCTCGACGAGTCGCGTCACGTCGAGGCGGGCTCCCTCGATGCGGGATCGGCACCGCTCGATCAGCGTCGCGGCGCGCGCGACCCGCTCTGCGAGGTGGTCGATGTCGACGTCGTCACGTTCGAGCTCTGCGAGGATCGTCTCGAGCTCGGTCATCATCTCGGCGTAGGACATTTCGTCGTCAGCCATCGACCGTGCTCACGATGGTTCCATCGGCGACGGAGGTCACGAGGGCGGTGCCCATGGGCGCGTCGCGGGTCGAACGAATCAGCCGGCCGGCGCTGTCGCGCGTGATCGACCAGCCCCGAGCGAGCGTTCGCGCGGGGTCGAGCGCTCGCACTCTCACGTCGACGCTGTCGACGATCCGGATCTGGTGCGCGATCGCACGAGGCGCGGAGCGGGCGAGTTGGCCGGCCAGTCGATCCACCCCGGCCGGGTCGACGGCGCGCAGCGCGGCGCGAGCGATCGCACGGCGTCGATCGTGCAGCCGCGCGCACCAGTCCGTCACGCGCTCGACGAGTGCGCCCGCGCAAGCAGTCGGCGTCAGGCACCGGCGGTGGGCCACCTGATCGGCCACCGTCGTATCGATCTCGTGGCCGATGCCGGTGAGGACCGGTGTGGGAAATGTCGCGATCGCGCGGGCCACGAGCTCGGAGTCGAACGCCGCCAGATCGGTGCGGGCGCCGCCGCCGCGTACGACGCACACGACGTCGACGGGGTCGGCCTGCGAGCCAAGTTGCGCGAGCGCGGCGAGCAGTGACCGTTCCGCCTCGAGACCTTGTACCCGAGCATCGGCGACGACCACGTGCCACGAGAAGCCGCTCGCCTCGAGCGTGCGCAGGAAGTCGTGTGCGGCGGCGCTGTTGTCGCTCGTGATCAAGCCCACGCGCAACGGCACCGGCGCAAGCGCGAGTGCGGACTGGCGCGTGAGCAGTCCCTCGCTGCCGAGGCGCCGCAGCACGAGCTCGCGGGCCTCCGCCAGCCGGCCGAGCGTGTAGGCGGTGTCGATCGACAACATGCCAAGCGAGACCTGGCCGCGCTTCGCGTACCACGACACCCGCACGCGGATCCGCACCTCGGTGCCGTCAGTCATGCGTACTGCGCCACCGGAGCGGCGGAGCACCGCGTTCACCACCTGACGGTCCGACGCCCACAACGTGACCGATAGGGCGCAGTCGTCGCCGACCAGGTCGAAGTACACGTGACCCGACGCGGGTCTGCTGAGGTTGGCGATCTCACCGCGCACCCAGATCTCGTCGGGAAACGCGCGCCCGAGAACGGCGCCGATGCCTGCGTTCAGCTCGGCGACGGTGAACGTCGGCTCCTCGGCGAAGAGCGCGTCCTGACGCAGTGTCACTGGGGCAGAGTAGGCCGATGCACACCGAGATCGGCCCGGGCGTCATCCAGATCGACACGCTGCTCGGCGGCTGGCACAACGTGACCGCTGGCTACCTCATCGAAGGGCGCGAGCCGATTCTGGTCGAGACCGGCAGTCAGTCGTCGGTCGAGGCGCTCCTCGCTGCCCTCGCCGAGTTGAATGTTGCGCCGACCGACCTCGCCGGAATCGCCGTCACGCACATCCACCTCGACCACGCGGGGGGTGTGGGTGACGTGGCGCGCGCGTTCCCGAACGCGACCGTGTACGTCCACGAGAAGGGGGCGCGTCATCTCGTCGACCCGACGCGATTGGTGAAGAGCGCGGCGATGGTCTACGGCGACCTGCTCGACACGCTGTACGGCCGGCTCGATCCGACACCATCGGAACGGGTGCACGTGCTCGAAGACGGTGAGACGATCGCGATCGACGCGAATCGCACGCTCACGACCGTCGACTCGCCCGGCCACGCGAAGCATCATCTCGCCCTGCACGACTCGCAGAGCGGGCTGCTGTTCGCCGGCGACGCGGTCGGCGTACGCCTCCCCGACGCCGGCGTGCTGCGACCGTCGACCCCGCCGCCGGACTTCGATCTGGATCAGGCCATCGCCTCGTTGCACAAGTTCGCGGATCGGCGCCCGACCGGCGTCGCGCTTGCGCACTTCGGCCTCGTACCCGATCCCATGGGCACGCTCGTCGAGGCCGAGGGGATCCTGCGGCGGTGGGCGGAGGTGGCCGAGGCCGCGTTCCGGGAGGGCCGCGACATCGCCGCGGCGCTCGACGAGCATTTCGGCGCGGAGCTCGTCGACGTTGATCCGGTGCACCGCGAGAAGCTCGAGACGCTCAACGGCATCCACTCGAACGCAGCCGGGTTCCGCCGCTGGCTCGAGCAGCGCACGCACGGGCACTCGCACGACCATCCACACCCGCACTGACGTGCAGATGTTCGGCCACGGGTTCCGGTCGTGGTCGACGACGTGATCGCGGCGACGGCGAGGTCGGACGTTCGCCGTCAGAGGATGGGCTCGACGTCGGCTCGCACCAACGTGCGGTAGAGGTCGGCGTACAGCCCATCGGCGGCAAGGAGCTCGTCGTGGTGCCCACGTTCGACGATCTGGCCCTCGTCGACGACGAGGATCTGGTCCGCGTTCGTGATGGTGGATAGCCGGTGCGCAATCACCACCGCGGTGCGTCCGGCGAGCGCGTGCGCGAGCGCTTGCTGGATCGCGGCCTCGTTCTCCGAGTCGAGGTTGCTCGTGGCCTCGTCCAGGATCACGATTGTGGGGTTCTTCAACAGCATCCGAGCGATCGCGATGCGCTGCTTCTCGCCGCCTGACAGCCGGTAGCCGCGCTCTCCGACCACCGTCTCGTACCCCTCCGGCAGCCCGGCGATGAAATCATGGA
>DASZHU010000154.1:0-2026 GCA_035937605.1 Acidimicrobiales bacterium
GTTCGCAGGTCGTGGCTCACCGCGGCCAGCAACGCGGTGCGCAGCTCGTTGGCACGAGCCAACGACGTGGCGTTGGCCACTTCCGCCTGCAGGCGGCGGCCCCGCAACGCCAGCGCGAGTTGCGTGGCGAACGATCCCAACGTCTCACGGTCGGCGGGCTTCAGCGCGTCGCCGGACCACGCGAGCACGGAACCGTCCGGCAACGGGAACAGGTTCGCGGCGTCACCCGGCTCGACCGGCGGCGCCGCGCCCGCGTCGGCGACGCGCGTCCAGCGGTCGTCGACGCGCGTGAAGATGGCGACACCGTCGAGCTGGAAGCTGTCGGCCAGCGCATGCGCCAGCTTCGGCAGTGGCTCCGGCTCCTGCAGAACCGTGGCCGCCATCGTCGCGAGGGCTCGGGCTTCGGCGCGTGCTCGATAGGCCGCGTCGCGGCGACGTGTCGCCAGATCGACGAGCGCACTCACCACCCCGGCGACGGCGAGGAAGCTGACGAGCGCGAGCGCATCGCGCCCGTTGTCGATCGTGAACGTGTGAATCGGCGGCGCGAAGAACCAGTTGAGGAGGAGGAACGCGGCGACCGACGCGAGCACCGCCGGAATCGCCCCGCCGATCACGGCGATCACCATCACGAACAGCAGGTAGAGCAGCAGCGCGTTCTCGAACCCGACCGAATCGCGCACCTGCGTGAGGGCGACGGTCATCAGCGGAAGCCCGAAGATGCCGAGCACGAGCGCCGTGCCCCGTCGCGTGCGGCTCAGGGGCGCCAGCCGCATCCGCGGAGGCGCACGCAGGGAGCGATCGTCGCTGTCCATTGTTGCCGTGGAGATGACATGGACGTCGATGGCGCCGCCCGCGGCCCGGATCACCCGGTTGATGACGGACCCGCGGAAGAGCTCGGTCCACCGGCTCCGACGGCTCGCCCCCAACACCAGCTGGGTCGCGTTCTCGCTGCGGGCCACCTGGACGAGTGCGGTGGCGACGTCCGGCCCGCTGGCTTCGACGTACCGACCGCCCACCTCCTCCAACAGCGCTCGGTGCTCCTCGAGCCGCGAGTCCGATGGTCCCGCCAGGCCGTCGCCGCTCGCGATGTGGGCGCCGACGAGTTCGCCTCGGGTCCGCATCGCCATGCGCGCGGCGCGACGGATCAGATCGTCGCTCCCGGGCGCACCCGTCAGCGCGACCAGCACACGCTCTTTCGTCTCCCACGGACCCTCGATGCCGTGGCGCTCGCGGTACTCGGTCAGCGACTCGTCGACGCGGTCCGCCATCCACAACAGCGCAAGCTCGCGCAGCGCTGCGAGGTTACCGATCCGGAAGTAGTTGCCGAGCGCGGCGTCCACCTTCTCCGCCGCGTAGATGTTGCCGTGCGCCATCCGACGTCGAAGTGCCTCGGGAGCCATGTCGACCAGCTCGATCTGATCGGCGGCACGCACGACGGCGTCGGGCACCGTCTCGCGTTGCTTGATGCCGGTGATGCGCTCGACGACGTCGTTCAACGACTCGAGGTGCTGGATGTTCACCGTCGAGATCACGTTGATCCCCGCGGCCAGCAGCTCTTCGATGTCCTCCCAACGCTTCTCGTTGCGCGACCCCGGCACGTTCGTGTGGGCGAGCTCGTCGACGAGCGCCCAACCGGGCCGGCGGGCGACGATGGCGTCGACGTCCATCTCCTCGAAGGCTTGGTCGCGGTAGGTCATGACCTTGCGGCCGATCACCTCGAGGGCGCGGAGCTGGGCCTCGGTGTTCGGGCGACCGTGCGTCTCGACGTAGCCGACGACGACATCCGTGCCGCGCTCGTGCCGGCGCCGGCCCTCGTTGAGCATCGCGAACGTCTTGCCGACGCCGGGGGCGGCCCCCAGGTAGACGCGCAGCTGCCCTCGCGCCAACGTCAGCCCTGCTGGTCGAGATCGAGGTTGAGCTCCAGCACGTTCACCACCTTCTCGCCCAAGACCCCGAGTTGACGGTCTTCGGTGTGCTTCGCGATCAAGCGTTGCACGGTCTCGATCGAAAGTCCTCGTGCATGCGC
>DASZHU010000155.1:0-2306 GCA_035937605.1 Acidimicrobiales bacterium
CGGTGAGGACGTCGAGAACATCTTACTCAAACTCATCCAGGCCGCCGACTACGACGTCAAGCGCGCCGAGACCGGCATCATCTACATCGACGAGGTCGACAAGATCGCGCGCAAGAGCGAGAACCCGTCGATCACTCGCGACGTGTCCGGCGAAGGCGTGCAGCAGGCGCTGCTGAAGATTCTCGAGGGAACGACGGCGTCGGTGCCGCCGCAGGGTGGGCGCAAGCACCCGCACCAAGAGTTCATCCAGATCGACACCACCAACATCTTGTTCATCTGCGGTGGCGCGTTCGCCGGCATCGAGAAGATCATCGAGAGCCGCTCGGGCAGCAAGGGCGTGGGGTTCGGCGCCGACATCCGGCGGGCCGACGAGAAGAACATCGGCGCCATCCTCGAGAAGGTCCTCCCCGAAGACCTGCTGAAGTTCGGGCTCATCCCGGAGTTCATCGGACGCCTACCGGTCATCGGTGCGGTGTCCAACCTCGACAAGGAGGCGTTGATCCGCATCCTCGTCGAGCCGAAGAACGCGTTGATCAAGCAGTACCGCAAGTTCTTCGAGTTCGAAGACGTCGAGCTCGAGTTCAGCGACGACGCGCTCGACGCGGTCGCCGAGCAAGCGCTGCTGCGCGGCACCGGCGCCCGCGGGTTGCGCGCCATCCTCGAAGAGGTGCTGCTGAACATCATGTACGACCTGCCGAGCCGGTCCGACATCGGCAAGTGCCTCATCAGCGGCGAGGTCGTGCTCGAGAAGATCAACCCCACGCTGGTCCCGCGCAACGACACCCCGCGCCAGACCCGCCCCCGCCGCGCCGCCAGCTGACTCCCGCCCCTTCGTTCTGGCGTCAACCAGCGCCGGATGCGGCGCGGTGTGACGCCAGAATGCCGACGTGACGCTGACGGACGAACTCGCGTGGCTCGATCGCCACATCAACCTCGAGGCCGTCGCCGGTCGCGTCGAGGGTCTGTCGCTCGAGCGGATGCGCCGACTCGTCGAGGTGCTCGGCGATCCGCAGCTGACCTACCCGGTCATCCACGTGACGGGCACGAACGGCAAGGGCTCGACCGCCCGCATGATCACCGCACTGCTCGTGGAGTCGGGCCTCACGGTCGGGACCTACACCAGCCCCCACCTCGAGCGGATCAACGACCGGATCTCCCGTGACGGCGAGCCGATCGCCGACGACGAGCTGGCCCAGCTCCTCGCCGATCTCGAGCACGTCGAGCCCCACGTGGGGGTCACGAATTCCTACTTCGAGCTGCTCACGGCCGCCGGGCTGCGGTGGTTCTCGGACCTCGCGGTCGACGTGGCCGTCGTCGAGGTGGGCCTCCTCGGCCGCTACGACGCCACCAACGTGTGCGACGGGCTGGTGGCGGTGGTGACGAACGTCGGGTACGACCACACCGACGGCACTGGCGACTGGCGGGCCCGGATCGCCGAGGAGAAGAGCGGCATCGTCAAGCCGGACAGCACCCTGGTGCTCGGCGAGACCGCGCCGGAGCTGCTGCCCGTCTTCCATCGGGCCGGCGCGCGCGAGACGTGGGAGCGCGAGCGCGACTTCGACTGTGAATCGAACGAGCTCGCGGTCGGCGGGCGCCTGCTCGAGCTGCGCACGCCATCGGCGTCGTACGACGAGGTGTTCCTGTCGTTGCACGGCGCGCACCAGGGCGACAACGCCGCGTGCGCGCTCGCGGCGGTGGAAGCGTTCTTCGCCGCGCCGCTCGCCGACGACATCGTGCGCGACGCGCTCGGACGCGTGACGATGCCCGGTCGCTTCGAGATCGTCGGGCGCGATCCGCTCGTCGTGCTCGACGGCGCGCACAATGCGGAAGGCGCGTCGACCGCCGCTGCGACATTGCACGACGACTTCCATCGCGAAGGTGAGACGATCCTCGTCGTCGGCATGCTGTCACCGCGCGATCCAAACGCCATGCTCGACGCGCTCGACGCGCGCGACGCCGCGTTCGTCGTCGCGTCCAAGGCACCGTCGCCGCGCTCGTTGCCACCGGAGGAGATCGCGGCCGCGGCGGAGGCGATGGGCGTGCGTGCCATCGTCGAACCCGACGTGCGGCGTGCGATCGGTCGCGCCCGGCAGCTCGCGAACCCGAGCGACGCGATCCTCGTCACCGGCTCGCTCTGGTTCATCGGCGCCGCGCGCGCGGCGCTAGCTTCCGGCCAATGAACCGGACCTTCGTCATGGCCAAGCCCGACGCGGTGGAGCGCGGGTTGATCGGGGAGATCGTCGCTCGCCTCGAGCGCAAAGGTCTGCGGGTGATCGCCGCCGAGTTGCGCACCGTCGGCGACGACC
>DASZHU010000156.1:0-10847 GCA_035937605.1 Acidimicrobiales bacterium
CGGTCAGAAGGTGTGGACCTCGGGTGCGCAGTACAGCGACATCGGCGAGATCATCTGCCGCACGGATCCCGACCTGCCCAAGCACAAGGGCCTCACGGGGTTCGTGGTCGACATGCACGCGCCGGGCGTGGAAGTGCGACCCCTGCGGCAGATGACCGGCGGCGCGTCGTTCAACGAGGTGTTCTTCAACGAGGTCCGCGTGCCCGACGACCATCGCCTCGGCGACGTGAACCAGGGCTGGACGGTCGCACTCACGACCTTGATGAACGAGCGCGCGTCGATCGGCGCCGGGAGCGCGGGCGGCGGTGCGGGGCTCGCGAGCGGCACGCGGCTGTTCGAGATGCTGCGACACTTCGATCTCGACAAGGACGTCGTGTACCGCCAGGACGCGATGAAGCTGTACGTGTCGTACCAAGTGGCGAAGTACACGAACCAGCGAGCGATGGACCGCATCAAGTCTGGTCAGCTGCCAGGGCCCGAGATGTCGATCGCCAAGCTCGCGCTCACGCAGAACATGTGGAACACCGCGCAGTTCGTGGCGCGTGTGCTCGGCCCGCGCATCACCGCCGACACCGGTGAGTGGGGCACGTTCTCGTGGAACGGTTTCGTGCTGGGCATCCCCGGCATGCGCATCGCCGGCGGCTCCGACGAAGTGATGCGCAACATCGTCGCCGAGCGCGTCCTCGGTCTCCCGAAGGACCCGGGCATCGACTCGAACTCCCCGTTCAAGGACCTCAAGGTCGGCACCCAGACCTCGTCCTAGGGCAAACGTCCCGCGGGGGTCAGTCGAAGAGGACCTCTTGCATCCCGGCCGGGAAGACACGGGGGATGCCGGTCCACGGGAGGCCGTCCATGAACACCCAGCTACGACGGTGGATCGCGCTGGGACCGTACCCACGCAACGCCACCTTGTGGCGCGGGCACGGGTACCCCTTGTTCAGCTCGAAGTCGTAGCCGGGATAGTGCTCCGCCTCCTGGCGCATGATGCGATCGCGCGTCACTTTCGCGAGGATCGACGCTGCCGCGATCGACAGGCACCGCGCGTCGCCCTTGACGAGCTTGATCGTGCTGCCGCGGCCGACGAAGTCCCACTTGCCGTCGAGCACGACCTTGTCGATGCCCTCGGCGGGGAGGCCGAGGCCGGCGAGGGCGCGATCGGCGGCTAGCCGTTGCGCCGCGGACATTCCGAGCGTGTCGCACTCGTCCTGCGATGCATGCCCCACGGCCCAGGTGACGCACCATGACGCGATGCGCTCGAACATCGCCTCGCGCTCGGCCTCGGTGAGCATCTTCGAGTCGCGGATCTTGTAGACGCGCTTGTCCTTCGGTACGACCGCCGCCCCGACGCTGAGCGGGCCGGCCCACGACCCGCGACCCACCTCGTCCATACCGACCACCACTTCGTGCCCAGACGCCCACAGCTCGCGCTCGACGAGCAACGACGGCGACTTCGCCTTCAGCGCCTTGCGCAGCTGGGGCACCGCAGTGGCCCGCGTGCTCACGTGATGCGCACTCCAGCGGGGCCCTGCTCCACCGCGCCGACGATAGTGAAGCCGTCCAGACTCTCCGCGACACTCGGATCGACGGCCGCCAACAGGCCGCCGGAGGTCTGCGGGTCGAACACGAGCGCATCGAGGGCGGCGGGCGCCGACGACGCGACGTGACCCTCGAGGTAGGTCCGGTTGCGGGCATCCCCGCCGGTGCGAACCCCGGCTTCCGCGGCCTCGAGTGCGCCGGCACAGAGCGGGAGTGCGCTGGTGTCGAACGTCAACACCACGCCCGAACGCTCGGCCATCTCCCATCCGTGCCCGGCGACCGCAAAACCCGTCACGTCGGTCACCGCGTGCGCCGCCGCGCCGAGCGCCTGCAACGCGAGCGACGCGTCGCGATTGAGGACCTTCATGTGCGCGATCGCGGCGGTCTTGTGCTCGTCGGCCGCACCGGCGAGGACGATTCCGGTCCCGATCGGCTTTGAGAGCACGAGGACGTCGCCCGGCCGAGCCCCACCCTTGGTGAGGATGCGATCGGGATGAACGAAGCCCTGCACGGCCAGCCCGAAGATCGGCTCCTCGCTACGAATGGTGTGCCCGCCCGCCACCACGCCACCGGCCTCGCGCACGACGTCGGCGGCGGCCTGGAGGATCACGGCGATCGCCTCGGTCGGCATGCGCTCGGGAAACGCGGAGATGTTCAAAGCGAGCACGACGCGTCCACCCATCGCGAACACGTCGCTGCACGCGTTCGCGGCGGCGATCGCCCCGAAGTCGACCGGGTCGTCGACCAGAGGCGGAAAGAAGTCGGTCGTAGAGACCACGGCCAGGTCGTCGCTGATGCGGTACACGGCGGCGTCGTCGAAGGGTGCGAGACCGATGAGCAAGGCGGGATCGGCGGCCGAGGAGAGGTCTCGCACGAGACCACTCAGCGGTGAACCGCCCCACTTCGCCGCGCAGCCGCCGCACGCGGTCCACTCGGTCAGCCGAATATCGAGCCCGGTGTCGGTCATCGCTCGGCAGGCTATGCCCATGGCCGCGATCGTCACCGTGTTCCGCTCACGTCTCCGGGAGCGCCCCGAGGGTTACGACGAGACGGCCGGGGAGATGGAGCGCGCCGCCCGTGCGATGCCGGGCTTCGTCGACTTCAAGTCGTTCCACGCCGAGGACGGCGAGCGGGTCTCGATCGTCGTCTTCGAGTCGATCGAGGCGCAGCGGGCGTGGCGCGACGATGCTCGCCACCGCGCCGCTCAGCAACGAGGCCGCGATGAGTGGTATGCCGAGTACCGGATCCAGGTGTGCGAGCTCCTCTCTGACCGGAGCTTCACGCACTGACTCGGGGAGGGGCGTGGCGGACCGGTTGGACGTGGGCGACAAGGTCGAGGTTCGACGTCGCTTCGACGCGCAATGGGCGCGCGGGTTCGAGGTCTTCGAGGTCACCGACGACGGCTATCGCGTCCGCCGGCAGTCCGACGGCGAGGTGCTGCCCGTCGTCTTCGCCGACGACGACGTGCGTCGGGCGCACCGCCGCGCCAACGACTTCTGGTGGATGTAGCGCGCCGCCGGCTCGACGATCCGGCTCACGACGACCGAAACGGTCGCTCTCGGTCGGATCGTTCGTGTCAGCCGGCAGCTTTGAGCGACGCGATGAAGTCTTCGACGTCGACGGCGGCCATCGTGAGCGTCTTGAGCGTGCCCCGGGCTGCGAGTGTGGTGGCGACGCGCATCATCGTGGTCTCGTCGGGCGCCTCGAGGATGTTGAGGAAGTCCCAGTTGCCGAGCAGCGCAAATTGGGCGAGCACCTTCACCCCCATCGCCTCGACCTCGGAGCTGACCTCGCGAAGGCGCTCCGGGTTCTCGCTCAAGCGAGCCGAACCGTCGGGTCCAAGGGTCGAGAGCATCACGAACTTCGGCATGGCCGCGCAGGCTAACGGAGCTTGGCGATCTCGTTCTGCTCGCCCGGATCGGGCCCCGTAACCGTAACCTTCGATGCTCGTGAAGCTCTCCGACAAGGCGAGCGCCGTGATCGAGTCCGGCGCGCTCGCGCACTTCGTCACGGTGAACCCTGACGGCAGCCCGCAGGTGGCGATCATCTGGGTCGGGCTCGACGGTGACGAGCTCGTTGCCGCGCATCTCTTCGGCAACCAGCAGAAGCTGCACAACATCCGTCGCGACCCTCGTGTGGCGATCTCGTTCGAGGCGAGCGGCGTGACCGAGCACGGCCTCGACGAGTACCTCGTCGTGCGAGGCGAGGCGTACATCACCGAAGGCGGCGCGCCCGAGCTGCTGCAGCGCTTGGCGCACGTCTACATGGGACCGGACGTCATCTTCCCGAACATGGAGAAGCCGCCGCCTGGTTTCGTCACCCACGTCCGCGTCACGAAGGTCGGAGGAGCCGGCTTCTCGTAGCGCCGGTGAGCGGCGCGATCACGACATCGCGTCGGCGATGCGGATCACGTCGTCACGCGCCAGCACCGATTCGATGCGAAACTTCAGGGGTCGAGCCGGGCGTACTCGTTCTCGCAGGGCGAACCCGTGAGGAACCACGCGCGCGGCGCGCGGTTTACCGGTAGCTCGGCCACCATCGAGCCCATCGTCGCCTCGACGTCGGGCACGTGCATGCAGACCGTGTACCCGTCCTCGCCGCCGGCGTGCGAGCGGAGGTGACGCATGAGACCCTCGACGCGGACGGGCTCGTCCTCGAGCACCTCGCGACTGGCGGAGAGTCGGCCGTCGACCAGCCGCTCGACCGGTTGGCGCGGGTGACGATGCGTCGCGTCGAAGCTCGGGATCGTCGTGCGGTTCGACGTCGCGCGCGTGCGCGAGACCTGCTCCACCTCGAACTCCGATCCACTCGTTTCCATCACGAACGCCGTCCGGGGATCGGCGATGAGGAACGACGACCAGTACGGGCGATCGGCACCGGCGTGACCGGAGCCACCCTGCCCGTGACGCTCGAGCAGTACGCCGATGACCTCCACTGCGCTCGCCGCCGTGTGGCACCGCTCGAGGGCGAGCCGGACGAGGTCCATCCCGGTCAATCCCTCGGGCGTGCCCCGGGGATCGAGGGTCGTGTAGATCGTCGCGTTGCCGATCGCGACGCCGGCCGCGTTCACACCGTGCTCGACGCCCCACATCCACTCCGGTCGGGAGCCGACGAATCCGATGGTCTCGTGATCGGGTGACTCGATCTCGAGGTACGTCGTTCGCGTCGACAGCTCGGTGCGCGGGGCGAACCGCTCGACGACCTGGCACTCGGTCGGCGGCCGGTCGGAGTTCTTCGCGAACAGGGTGCTGCCGTCGGCGGTCGCGCGCGACAGCGCGACGAGGCAGTCGCACACAGCCGGAAGCTATGCGCGGCGAAGGGCCCCGCCAAGGGCGGAACGCTCGGCGGAGCCCAGCCGTGGACAGCACTCGACGACCTGGCGAGGTCGGAGACGCTCCCGCAGCCGCCGCGCGGGAGGTTGGTACCTACTCCGCCCGCAACTCTGTTCATCGCGCTGGCGTCAAGACGATTCGCGTGCGCTCTCGACGACGGAGCGTCGATCGTCGATGCACGTCACCGTCCGATCTGACCAGCTGCCGGACGCGACAAAGGCTCCGGCCATCATGGACAACGGAGCCTTCGTGCGACAGGGGACGGTGTGCCAGCCCCGCTGCTTCTTCTGTCGGCTTCCTGTCCGACCACTTGAGCCGAGAGACGAAAAATGTCGCATCCGATGGGCGACCGCCGACGACGACGGCTCTGCGCCGAGGTCTCGTCGTCGCGTGGGGCAAGCTGGAGACGATGGCAGACGAGAAGGTTGTCGCAGCTCAACCGCCGAAACGCACGGTGTCGATCGTTCCGCACACGCACTGGGACCGAGAGTGGTACTCGCCGTTCCAGACGTTCCGGTTACGACTCGTCGACCTGCTCGACGACCTGCTCCCCCGTCTCGATGCCGATCCCTCGTACGCCCACTTCATGCTCGACGGGCAGATGGCGGTCGTTGACGACTACCTCGAGGTGCGACCCGGAGCCGAAGCGACCCTGCGTCGGCTCGCGGCGTCCGGCCGGCTCTCGGCCGGACCGTGGTACATCCTCATGGACGAGTTCCTCGTGTCGGGCGAGACCACCGTGCGCAACCTTCAACGCGGCCTCGACCGCGCTGCGGCGTTCGGTGGCGCGATGAACGTCGGTTACCTACCCGACATGTTCGGCCACGTCGCGCAGATGCCCCAGCTGCTGCGCCAGTTCGGCTTCGAGCACGCCGTCGTGTGGCGCGGCGTGCCGTCGGCAGTGGACCGCAGCGCGTTCTGGTGGTCGGCGCCGGATGGCTCGACGGTCCGCGCTGAGTACCTCGTGCAGGGCTACGGCAACGGTGCGCGACTCCCCGATGATGCGAAGGCTCTGGTGCAAATGGTCGCCGACTTCGAGTCGGACTGGAGCTCGTTCATCGTCGGGCCGCTGCTCTGGATGAACGGTACGGATCACCTCGTGCCGCAGCCGTGGCTCGGACGCGTCGTCGCCGAGGCCAACGACATCCAGGACGAATACGAGCTCGTCGTCACCTCGCTCGCCGAGCACCTGTCGCGTGCCACGACGGACGGCCTCCCCTCGTGGACAGGAGAACTGCGGTCGGGCTCGCGGTCGAACCTGCTCATGGGGGTGACGTCGAACCGCGTCGATGTGCGCGCCGCGGCGGCACGAGCCGAGCGCTCGCTCGAGCAGCTCGCGGAACCGCTCACCGCGCTCTACCAGCCGCCCGACAAGTGGCCCGACGCCCTCCTTGACGCCGCGTGGCTCGACCTCATCCGCAACTCGGCGCACGACTCGATCTGCGCCTGTTCGGTCGACGAGGTCTGCGACGCGGTGCTGCACCGTTACGCGGACGCGACGCAAATCGGAGAAGGCCTGGCGGCGCGCGCGCTCGACGCGCTGGCGAGATCGCTGGCCGGCGACGCACCGGTGATCGTGAACCCGTCCGCCCGGGCGCGCGCTGGGCTGGTCGAAGTCGTGATCCCCGGCAACGACCCGGTCGACGGCGTACAGGTCCTCAACGTACGGCCCGCCGAGCGCGTGATGGGCGAGCTCGATCTCGCGGAGATGGCGGCCCTGGTCGTGCGCGAGTTGAAGCACAACGATCGCATTCTCGGCCTCTCGCTCGAGTCGGTGACCACCGGAGCCGAGTTGTGGACCGCGCAACGCGATGCCGACGGCGAACTGATTCCCGCCGGCGCACGCGCCGAGCTCGACGCCATCGCCGCGGCGGCCCCTCCGGGGGACCGGGTCCGGATCAAGATGCGAGGTCTCCCGACGCAGAAGGTGATCGCGCGCGTCGCGGACGTGCCCGGGTTCGGATGGAAGGCATGGGCGCCGTCACTACTCGGGCTCGCGCCCGTAACCGCCGAGGGGCACACGCTGGACAACGGCCTCGTTCGGGTCGAGATCGCGGGCGACGGAACCTGGGCGGTGAACGGCAATGCCGGCTTCGGCCGCTTGGTCCACGGCGGCGACGTGGGCGACACCTACAACTGGTGTCCGCCGGACGATGACGTCGAGATCGACGCGCCCATTCGTAGCGTTACCGAGCTGGCCGAGACCGGCCCGCTCCGGGCTCGGGCCCGCATCACGTCGATGTTCCAGTGGCCGGAGCGCCACGAGGGTCCACTGCTCGACACCGACGTCGTCACCACGCTCGAGCTGCGGGCGGGCGAACGACTCGTTCGCGTCGAGACGTCGTGGACGAACCGCACCCGCGACCAGCGCGTGCGGGTCACCTTCCCGCTCCCGCGGCCGGCAGCGGGGTCGACCGCCGAGTGCGTGTTCGGTGTGGTCGAGCGCGGCCTGGAAGCAGAAGGTGGCCCGACCGAGATGGCGCTGGCGACGTACCCATCGAAGCGGTTCGTGCGCGCCGGCGGGCTGACCGTGATCCACGACGGCGTGCGCGAGTACGAGTTGATCGACGTTCGAGGAGGTCGAGCGCACACGCTCGCGCTCACACTGGCCCGCTGCACCGGTCTGCTCTCCCAGATGCCGATGGCGACCAGGCCCCTTCCGGCTGGCCCGATCACGCCGATGGAGGGATCACAACTGCAGCGGCCGATCGTGGCGACCTACGCGGTGCACCCCGGCGACGACGACCCGTTCGCGTTGGCCGACGACGTCCTAGTGCCCCTGCAGGTCACGAAGCCTCGAGGCCGCGGCGTCCGCACCGGCACGTCCGGTCAGGCGTTGTCGATCGACGGCGCGCCGGTGTCGTCGCTGCGGCGCGTGGCGGGCCGCCTCGAGGTCCGAGTCTTCAATCCGAGCGCCGACACGACGACGGTCACCGTCGACGGCCGCCGTGGATGGCTCGTCGATCTGCGAGGCCGGCCGGTGGAGCAGTTCGAGGAGCGCTTCACGCTGGCGCCGTGGCGCATCGCGACCGCGGTGCTCGACGGCTGACTACCCGACTGCCTTCGTCACGACCTGACCGGCGCGGCGCACCGCGTCGAGCTCCCATCCGTCGGCGGGCATGTTGAACGTGAACCCGTCGAGGCCCAGCGCGAGCAGCGACTGCAGTTGCTCGCCGACGCCGTCGGCGTCACCGACGACGAACCGCGCGCCGATCATCGCCTTGATGCCCTCATCGAGCTGATCCCAAGGCGGCATGCCGCGCTCCTGGAGCAGGGCGTTGCGCTTGTTCTCCGCGTCTTCCATCGTGTCGCCGAGGATCAACGAACCGAGTGGCGTCTTGTTGATGGTGTCGATGTCGCGGCCGACATCGGCACAGTGCTGCGCGAGCACCTCGAGCTTGCGCGGGATCTCGTCGAACCCGGACGTGAAGTTCGCCATCTCGGCGTGCTCCGCCATCAGGCGCAACGTCTTCTTCTCCCCCTGGCCACCGATCATGATCGGTGGGCCTCCGGGCGTGATCGGAGCGGGGGAATTGATGGCGTCCTTCACGCGGTAGTGCTTGCCATCGATCGTGGGGCGCTCGCCACGGAACATCGCGCGGCAGATGTGCAACGCCTCCTCCAACCGCTCGAAACGCTCCTTCACCGGCGGGAAGTCGACACCGAGTGCCTCGTGCTCCTTGTCGAACCATGCGGCACCGATGCCGAGGAACGCGCGCCCGTTCGAGATCACGTCGAGCGACGTGACGATCTTGGCGAGGATGGCCGGATTGCGGTACGTGACGCCGGTGACGAGCGTGCCGAGCTTGGCCGTGCGAGTGCGGGCCGCGATCGCGCCGAGCAACGTGTACGACTCGAACATCTCGTGCTCAGGCGGTCCGAGCAGCGGCAGTTGATAGAAGTGGTCCATCACCATGACGGTGTCGAAGCCCGACTCCTCCGCCGCCACGGCCACGTCCGCGACTCGGTCGAACAACTCGCCCGGCGCGACGCCGGGGTAGGTGAAGTTGGGGATCTGGAGACCGGCTCGAATCATCCGGGCTGTCTACCGCGGTTCGGCCGCGATCGCGCTACGGCACGACGAGCTCTTGGATCATGCCCTTCAAGAAGTGGGGCGGACCCCCGGCCTTGTCGCTGAGGAAGCAGGCGACGGCGTAGGTGCCCGTCTGGAGCGTGAGGTTGTCCTGCACCTCGGCGCCTCCGGGCGTGAGCACTTCCAGGCTGGTCAGGTGCGCGATGTCAACGGGCGGCGGAGGTGCGTTCGGGTCGTTGTTCGACAACGCAGCTTTGACCTGATCCAACGTCGCGCCGGGGTTGATCGGGAAGAACACGGCCTGGTGCAACTGGCCGCCGGTGTTCTCGTAGCGAACGGTGTTGCTACCTGCCTTCAGACCGCTGATGTCGAACGCGTACTCGCGAGCCTTGACTGACGCCGCAGCCGCGGGGAGATCGCCCTGGCCCTTGGAGCCCTGGACCGTGACGGACCCGAGCTGGCCCGTGCGGTAGTGCTCCTTGCCGGTGTCGCCGAGGCCGCAGAAGTAGATGTACGTCCCCGGGTCGAGCTTCTCCGTGACCGTCGTGGTCGCGCCGGCGGCTGTCTGACCGGCACCGCCGCCGGGGCCGAGCAGGTAGTTGGGGATCGGGGCGCCCTGCTGCTCGAGGACGTCCTTCTCGAACTGCTGGGGCGTGGTGCCGTCGGTCACGCGCACGAGCTGCAGCTCGTGGGCTTGCGTCCCGGCGTTCTTCAGCGCGATCTGGACGGTGCCACCGTCGATCGTCGTGGGCACGTCGAACGCGAAGTTGCCCGCCGACGGCTCGCTCGCGGTCACGGTCAACGAGACCGGCTGGGGCGGTGCGCTGCTCGACGACGAGGTCGACGTCGCCTTGTTGTCGCTGCCGCAGCCGACGACACCGAGCATCGCGAGCAGAGCGATCGCAGGAACCGCCACGAGGCGCCTTGGGAAGAAACGCGACATCCGTCCGCCTTTCGATTCCCCGCACGGGGATCGGCGGAGATCCTTGCACAACGGCGCGTTGCGTCGTGGAAGAGGTCGGCAGCTCACGCCCCGAACGCGCGCCTCGCCACTGTCCGGCCCGGAGCGACCCGATCGAGCCATCCGAACGTGCCCGCCTCTCGCCACTCGCGCGCGGCATCAGCGACGGCACCGAACGCGGTCCACGCGAGCGACCCGCCGACCGAGATGCGCGCCACGCCCGCCGCCGAAAGCTCCGCGACCGTCGGGCCGCCGGGCCGGGCGATGAAGTTCACCGGGCTCGACACCGATTCGCGCACCTGTCGCACCTCGTCGAGGCCGAGCCCCGGCGCGAACAGCACGTCCGCACCGACGGCCTCGAACGCCCGGAGCCGTGCGATCGTGTCGTCGAGGTCGGTGCGCCCGTGCAGGTGGTTCTCGGCACGCGCCGTGAGCACGAAATGGACGGGCCCGGCGTGCGCGGTTTCCGCGGCGGCGGCAACTCGAGCGACCGCGAGCTCGAGGTCGTAGATCGGTGCGGCACGATCGCCGGTGAAGTCCTCCACCGAGCAGCCGGCGAGGCCGGCATCGATCGCGAGCGCGATCGTCTCCGCCACCCCGTCCGGCTCGTCGGCGAAGCACCTCTCGAGGTCGGCCGAAACGGGGAGATCGGTTGCGTCGGCAATCGCTCTGGAGTGGGCGATCGCCTCCGCACGCGTGACCTCACCGTCGAGCCGGCCGAGCGTGGCCGCGAACCCGCTGCTCGTCGTGGCAAGTGCGTCGAAGCCGAGCGACGCGAGCAACTTCGCCGACCCCGCGTCCCACACGTTTCCGAGCAACAGCGGCGAGCCCGGCCGGTGAAGCGCGAGGAAACGCTCCGCCTTGTCGGCCTGCGAGGTCATCACGTCTGGTCTGCGTCGTCGGGGACATCGGACGAACGGCGATCGATGACGTCGGCGACCTTGTCGCGGATCGCGCCGCGCCGACGTCGCGCCCTCGCACGGAC
>DASZHU010000157.1:0-2100 GCA_035937605.1 Acidimicrobiales bacterium
CGCCGCCGCCGGATGTTCTTTCAGAGACTGGCGTTGGCGTTCGCGCAGGACCATGCGCTGACAGGCTACGGTCCGCACCGATCGGGAACCGCCTCCGGGGGCGCCTACAATTGTGCCGGTACGCGGCCGCACCGGCCCGCACGAGGAGGACACGTGGGTCGCTTCCAGAAGTCGTTCGCCCTGGCCAAGTCGTCGTGGGCGATCCTGCGTTCCGATCGAGAGCTGATCCTGCTGCCGCTGTTCTCGTTCCTCGCGACGTTGGCAGTCGGCGCGACGTTCGTGCTGCCGATCCTCGCGACGAGCCATAGCTCCGGCGGCAGCCAGCAGTCGTCGTTCGGTCCCGTGCAGTACATCCTGGCCTTCCTCGGCTACGTCGTCCTCGCGTACGTGACGATCTTCTTCAATGCCGCGCTCGTCTCGGGGGCCGACGAGCGCATGCGCGGCGGCGACCCGACCTTGGGCAGCGCGCTTCGGGGCGCGGCCGGGCGTGCCGGTCAGATCCTCCCGTGGGCGATCGTGAGCGCGACCGTCTCACTCGTCTTGCGCTCGCTGCAGGAGCGGGGCGGCATCCTCGCCCGCATCGCCGCCGGCTTCGCGGGCATGGCGTGGTCGCTCGTGACGTTCCTCGTGCTGCCCGTACTCGTGATCGAAGGCCTGACCGTGGGCAAGGCGATCAAGCGATCGTCCGAGCTGTTCCGTCGGGCGTGGGGTGAGCAGGTGATCGCCAACGCAGGGATCGGCCTCGTCGGGTTGGCCGCGGTGATCGCGGGTCTTCCGGTGCTGCTCCTCGTGGCCACCGGCATCGGCGTCCTGAAGGTCGTCGGCATCGCGGTGTTCGTTGCGTGGGTCGCGCTCGTCATGTGCGTGACCACCGCGCTGTCGGGCGTGTTCCAGACCGCGCTCTACCACTACGCCGCGAACGACATGCCGCCGCTCGCGTTCGCGACCGCGGACCTCGAGCGTGCGTTCGTACCGAAGCGCAATCGGAACTAGTGCCGTGACCGGCATTGTTTGAGGGGTCGCGTCCACCATTTTCCGGGCGGGGTCGCGCAGACTTTGGGGATGGCTGAACGTGTGGCGGTTCGTGACCTGACGAACGATGAGGGCCGCAAGTTGCTCTCGATCGTGCGGCGTGGCTCGGGGTCGGTGGTGCGGTGGCGGCGTGCGCAGGTCGTGTTGTGGTCGGCGCAGCGGATGGACGTCCCCGCGATCGCGAGGATCGCGTTCACGTCCGAGGACCGGGTCCGGGCGGTGATCCACAACTTCAACGTCGACGGCTTCGATTCGTTGGCTCCGAGGTACGCGGGTGGGCGGCCACCGACGTTCACGCTCCCGCAGCGGCGGGAGATCAAGAAGATCGCGTTGTCGAGACCAACCGATCATGATCTGCCGTTCTCGACGTGGTCGCTGAGCAAGTTGGCCGAGTTCTTGGTGGCTGAGGGGGTGGTCGACGACATCAGCCACGAGGGCCTGCGGGTCTTGCTCCGTGAGGAAGGCGTCTCGTTTCAAGCCATCAAGACCTTCAAAGTGAGCAACGATCCTGACTTCGAAGCGAAGAAGAACCGGGTGCTCGAGCTCTACGACCTCGCCGACGCCAAAACGAAACGGCGTCGGGGTGACCCGCACGTGGTGATCTGCATGGACGAGTTCGGGCCGCTCAACCTGCAGCCGCATCCCGGCAAACAATGGGCGCCGGTCGCGGCGGGCAAGGGCGACACCGTGGCGCCTCGTCGTCGCCGGCGACGCGCCACCTATGTCCGGCCCCACGGGGTCCGCCACCTGTTGGCCGGCTACGACCTGTCGACCGACCGGCTCTACGGGCATGTGAAGGTCCGCAAGGGTCGCAGCGAGTTCCTCGCGTTCTGCCGTCACCTGCGGTCGTTGCACCCCCCGAACGTGAGGATCGCGATCGTGCTCGACAACTTCAGCCCGCACCTGTCGACGAAGAAGGACCAACGCGTCGGTGACTGGGCGAAGGCGAACAACGTCGAACTCGCGTACGTGCCGTTCTACGCGTCGTGGCTGAACCGCATCGAAGCCCAGTTCCAAGCACTGCGTTACTTCGCGCTCGACGGCACCGATCACCCGTCACACACCGAA
>DASZHU010000158.1:0-5342 GCA_035937605.1 Acidimicrobiales bacterium
GCCCGGCGTGCCCGTTGACGACGCGACTCCCGTCGCGGCGCCCGCGCCGAGTGATCTCGTCGTGCGGAATCGGCTGGGCGTTGTGCGCGCGCCGACGACCGAAGCGGCGAAGAAGGTGTTCGGTCTCGTCGTCGGGATCAACACCTACCCGAGCACATCGTCGGACCTCAAGGGCGCCGTTCCGGACGCGCTCGACATGGTCGACGCGCTCGCGATGAACGGCGTGCCCGACACCAATGTGACGGTGCTGCTCGACCGCGATGCCAGCACCGCGGCGATCAGCGACGCGTTCCGAGCGCTCGTCAGCGAGACGCAGCCCGACTCGACCGTCGTGATCTTCTACGCCGGTCACGTGCGCAAGGTCAGCCAGGACACCGAAGCCATCGTCGCGGCCGACGGCGGGTTGTTGCCCGATTGGTATCTCGCCAACCAGTTGCAAGGCCTTCCAGCGCACGACGTCTGGATCGTGATGGCCGCGTGCTACGGCGGCGGGTTCACCGAGCTCCTCGCCCCTGGGCGCATTCTCACCGCGGCTGCCGACGCGAACAGCCTTGCGTACGAGAACGACTCCTTCGATCGCTCGTACCTCGACGAGTACCTCATCCATCAGGGCTTCCTCGAACAACGCGCCGCGGGACCGACCGCGCAGCAGGCATTCCAGTACGCGCAAGCGGGTCTGCAACGCGACTATCCGGATCGCACGCTCACAGAGTTCGATCAGTCGACCGAGGCGATCTCGCTCGACGGCGTGCACAGGGGCACGCCCGCCGCGAGCGGCGACGATCCCGGTGGTGGCAATGGTCAGCTCCCGCCCGGCGTTCCGTCACCGCCGCCGCCCTCCGGACCGCCGGCAGCGCCCGCGCCCTGCAAGAACGTGCTCGGGCTGCTGTGCCCGCCCGGCTCGCGATGACGAGGCGGTAACCTCGGCCAACCCCGTCTTCGCATGTGGCGGTCGGGTCCTGTGCAACTGCGGACCGTGAACCGAGTCAGGGCCGGGAGGCAGCAGCTCTCAGCGGATCCCGCGGTGTGCCGCAGATCGCCTGGCCGCCACGTGCGAAGGCGGGGTGTTGCACCTCTGGAGGGATGCGAGAGCGGCCGAATCGGCACGCTTGGAAAGCGTGTGTGGGGCAACCCACCGTGGGTTCGAATCCCACTCCCTCCGCGTTTGCGATGTCTCACGGCATCGTGCTCGGGGCCGCATCGGCGCCGACGACTCGGCTCAGCGCAACCGAATCGGTTGTCGTGAGTCGGATCGTTCCGCGCCGCGCCACGCCCCACTGCCGACCCCCCGGCTGACGCCGCCGTGGTCGCGGCCGGCGCTCGGTAGAGTCCGTCTTCGTGGCCTACCAGTCCTTGTATCGACGGTTTCGGCCGCGCCGGTTCTCGGACATCAAGGGTCAGGACCACATCGTCACCGCGCTGAAGAACTCGGTGCGGGAGAACCGCGTCGGGCATGCGTACCTGTTCAGCGGCCCCCGCGGAACGGGCAAGACGACATCGGCCCGAGTGCTCGCCAAGGTGCTGAACTGCGCGGCGCCAGTCGACGGTGAGCCGTGCCTCGAGTGCGAGTCGTGCCGGAGCATCGAAGCGGGCACGAGCTTCGACGTGCACGAGCTCGACGCCGCGTCGAACAACAAGGTCGACGACATCCGTGATCTCATCGAGCGGGTCGCGTTCGCCACGCCGGGCCGCACGAAGCTGTACATCCTCGACGAGGTCCACATGCTCACGGCGTCGGCGTCCGCCGCGCTGCTGAAGACGCTCGAGGAGCCGCCGCCGGGGGTGGTGTTCGTGCTGGCCACGACCGATCCGCAGAAGGTCATCCCGACCATCCGGAGCCGCACGCAGCACTTCGAGTTCCATCTCCTGCCGTCGGCCCCGCTCGAGGAGTACGTTCGGCATGTCGTCGAGGAGGCGGGCCTCGACGTCACCCCTGAGGCGATCGACCACGCCGTGCGGGCCGGCAACGGTTCGGCCCGCGACGCGCTGTCGGCGCTCGAGCAGGTGGTCGCCGCGGGCGGCGTGGCGGAGCGGGAGATCTCCGTCGACGAGCTGATCGAGGGCCTCGTCGAGCGCGACAGCGGGCGCGTGCTCGTCGCGGTCGCCGACGCGGTCAACGTCGGACGCGATCCGCGCCTGCTCGGACAACAGCTCGTCATCCGGCTGCGCGACGTGTTCCTCGGTGCGATGAAGGCGCCGCTGGACCATCTCACCGACTCGGATCGCGAGCGAGTCGACGCGCTCGTCGAGCGCTTCGACCGCCCGTTCATCACGCGGTGCATCGAGGTGCTCGGCGAAGCGCTCGCAACGATGGTGGATGCCGTCGATCAGCGCGTCGCGCTCGAGGCCGCGCTGGTACGCCTCGCGAACGTCGAGGCCGACACGAGCCCTGCCGCGCTGCTCGAACGCATCGAACGGCTCGAGCGCGCGCTCGCGAGTGGCGGTGGCGGGGGAGTCGCCACGAGCTCGTCGCCGTCGCCGTCGCCGTCGCTGTCGCCGTCGCTGTCGCCGTTGCCGGCTGCCTCTGCGACCGCGGCCGCGCCGGCCACCGAGAGCCCCGCGGCGGCCGGTCGCCGCGCGATCACGAACGCGCCGCCGCCCGTTGCGTCGGGCGACATGCCGACGCGCGACGACCTCACGCTTGCGTGGGGCGACGTACTGCTCGGCAAGATCCCGCGCGCGGCCAAGGCCCGCTACAGCGCGGGACGCTTCGTGGAGGTCAGCGACGAGGGCGCGGTGTTCGCCGTTCCCAACGCGCCGCATCTCGAGAAGTGCGAGGAGTACCGCGCCGACGTCGAGAGCGTGCTCACGGAGCACTTCGGGCGCAGGGTGCCGCTCCTGCTCACGGTCGACACCGACGTCGCCGCTCCACCAACCGCCCCCTCGCCGTCCAAGGCTGCGGCCGTGAAGCCGGCGCCGACACGCAAGCCAGAGGTGCACGACGAGGACGTCGACCTGCACGGCCTCGTCGACGCGCCGCCCGACAATCGCACCAGCGTCGACCGGCTCACCGAGGCGTTCCCGGGCGCCGAACTGCTGCAGGAGGACGAGGGTGCCTGAGGTCGATCCACCCGTGCCGGGGAGTCTCGGTGGTCTCCCGGAGATGCCCGACTTCGGTGGCATCTTCGACAGCTTCCAGAAGGTGCAGGAGGCCCGATCGCAGACCTACGAGGGTCATGCCGGGGGTGGCGCTGTCGTGGTGCGGGCCACCGGTGATCTCGAGTTCGAGTCGGTCACGATCGCGTCGGAGGTCGTCGACCCGTCCGACGTCGAGATGCTGCAAGACCTCGTGCTCGCGGCGCTGCACGATCTCGCCGCCACGATGGCCACCGCGCAGCAGGCCGCGATGGGCGCGCTCGGTGCGATCGATCTCGGCGGCCTGCTCGGAGGTGCGAGCGGCGCGAGCGGAGCGATCGACGCGTCGTCCGACGAGGTGTGATGGCGGTCTACGCCGCGCCGGTCCAAGATCTGATCGACGAGCTCGGCCGCCTTCCGGGGATCGGACCGAAGTCCGCGCAACGCATCGCGTTCCATCTCTTGAAGCTCACGCGCGCAGATGCGGCGCGCTTGGCAAACGCGATCGTCGAAGCGAAGGACCGGGTCACGTTCTGCTCCCGTTGCTTCAACATCGCCGAGGGCGCCGCTGAAGGCGACACGCTCTGCGCGATCTGCACGGACGACCGACGCGACACGGCGACGTTGTGCGTCGTCGAAGAGCCCCGCGACATCGTCGCCGTCGAGAAGACCGGCGAGTTCCGCGGGCGCTATCACGTGCTGCAGGGCGCGATCAGCCCCATCGAAGGTGTCGGGCCGGATCAGCTCCGCGTGAAGGAGCTGCTCGGGCGCCTTGAGGCCGAGAGCGTGCAAGAAGTCATCCTCTGCACGAACCCGAACATCGAAGGGGAGGCGACCGCGCTCTACCTGGCTCGGCTGTTGAAGCCCATGGGGCTACGCGTGACGCGCATCGCGAGCGGGCTCCCGGTGGGCGGCGACCTGGAGTACGCCGATGAGCTGACCCTCGGCCGGGCGCTCGAGGGCCGTCGCGTCGTGGACGGCTAGCGCACCTGTCCCGGGCTCAGCGATCCGGGCTCAAACCACGGAACCCCGTGCACCGCCCGGACGGGTCGGGCGCGGGCGGACGAGTTCCGACCCGCCCATGGCGGCACATCGGGTTCCGAGCCGGACTCGGCGGGTGGGGGTACCAAGTCCGACGTGTTGCGGTCACATTACGATCTTTACGAAGGGATGACAAGCGGCCACCCCGTCGACGACGAGATTTCCCCGGACGCGCGCCAGCCAAACCCCGATTCCGAAAAAGCCTCTACGCGTGACTCAGGCGCTGACGGACAGCAGGATCGCGTCGCCCTGCCCGCCACCGCCGCACAGCGCCGCTGCGCCGAGCCCGCCGCCGCGACGCTTGAGCTCGAGCATGATCGTGAGCGCGACGCGGTTGCCGGACATGCCGACCGGGTGCCCGAGGGCGATCGCACCGCCGTTGACGTTGACGATGTCGTCGCTCACGCCGAGGTCGGCCATCGCGGCGAGCCCGACGGCGGCGAACGCCTCGTTGAGCTCGAAGAGATCGATGTCGTTCACCTTCTTGCCCGCCTTCTCCAGCGCCGCCTTGATGGCGCGTGAGGGCTGCGTGAGCAGCGACGGATCAGGACCGGCGATCTGGCCGTAGCCGACGATCTCACCGAGCGGCGCGACCCCGAGCTGCTCGGCCTTGGCCTTGGTGGTGACGATGACGGCCGAACCACCGTCACTGATCTGCGACGCGTTGCCGGCCGTGATGTTGCCGGCCTTGTCGAACGCCGGACGTAGCGCCGCGAGCGACTCTGCCGTGGTGCCGGGGCGGACTCCTTCGTCGGTGTCGAAGAGCACCGGATCGCCCTTGCGCTGCGGGATCTCGACCGGGACGATCTCCTCGGCGAGCTTGCCGTCCTTGATGGCGGCCGCGGCCCGCTCATGTGATGCGGCCGCGAGCTCGTCCTGTGGTTCACGAGCGAGGTTGGCGGACGCGGCGTACTTCTCGGTGGCGCCGCCCATCGCGACCTTGTCGAAGGCGCAGAAGAGGCCGTCGTAGGCGACGGAGTCCACGAGGGTGCCGTCGCCGTAGCGGTAGCCCGACCGGGCCTGGGGCAGGAGGTACGGCGCCTGCGTCATCGACTCCATGCCGCCGGCCACGACGATCTCCGCGTCACCGGCCTGGATCATCCGGTCCGCGAGGTAGATCGAGTTGAGCCCCGACAGGCACACCTTGTTCACGGTCGTGGCCGGCACGGTCATCGGGATGCCGGCGTTCACCGCGGCCTGCCGAGCCGTGATCTGGCCGGCGCCGG
>DASZHU010000159.1:0-4728 GCA_035937605.1 Acidimicrobiales bacterium
CGACGCCGCGGGATTGTGCCTCGCGGCAGGCATCTGGCTCGAAGGCGTGAATTTCGCCATCGGATCCGGTGCGGCAGCCGGCGAGGCGGCGCTGGATGCGCTACGGACCGGTGATGTTCGTGCCCGCGGACTGGCCGGTTACCGTCGCCGGCTCGAATCGTCGTTCGTGTTGCGCGATCACAAGAAGCTGCGGCGCGCACCGGGGTTCGTCCTCTCCGAACGGGTGCAGCAGCGCTACCCGCAGGTGGTGTGCGACCTCGTCGAGTCGCTGTTTACCGTCGACAACCCGCGGCCGAAGCTCGGCGGGCGCGGGTCGGCACTGCGGCAGCTACGAGGGCACGACGTGAAGTTGCGCCATGCCGTGAAGGACGCCTGGACGGCGTGGAGGACGTTCGGATGAGCCAGCGACTGCCGAGCGTGTCGTTCGAGGATCGGATGGCCACGGTCGAGTTCCGGGTTGCTCCCGACGCGCACATCGTCGTCGACGGCGACACGTGCCGGGGTTGCACGACGCGTGAGTGCGTCACGGCCTGCCCCGCGAACCTCTTCGTACCCACGGCCGATGGTGGCATCCTCTTCAACTACGAGGAGTGCTTCGAGTGCGGCACGTGCTACATGATCTGTAACCAGGAGGGTGCCATCACGTGGCGCTATCCCGAAGGCGGGCACGGCGTCGTCTTCCGGCGATCGTGACCGCCCGCGTGATCGCAGCCTGCCTGAAGTGTGTCGATCGACGTCCTGCGGTCGACGCGTTCACCGGCGACGTCGTGCACGACGAACGAAGCCGAGGCGTCTCCGACGCTGACGAAGCCGCGCTCGAGTGGGCACTGCGACTCGGCGAGGCCTCCGGCGCGCGCGTTGTCGCGATCAGCGCCGGCTCGCAACGGTGCGATTCGGTGTTGCGCGACGCGCTCGCCGCCGGCGCGGACGAAGCCCGTCGCGTCGACATCGCCGACGATGTTCCCAGTGGCGCCGTCGGGGCAGCGATCGCGGCCGCCCTTCCCTCGGAGGCGTCGATCGTCGTGTGCGGAGCATGGAGCCTCGACCGGGGGAGTGGTTCGGTGCCGGCGTTCGTCGCCGCCGACCGCGTGGCGGCCCAGGCGCTGGGGCTCGTCTCCTTGTCGTGGACGACCGACGCGATCCTCGCCGAGCGCCGGCTCGACGGCGGCCGCCGCGAGCGGCTGCAGTTGCCCACGAGTCGCGCCGCGGTGCTGTCGGTTGAGGGCGGCAGCGCGAGGTTGCGTCGCGCGCCGCTCGATCGCGTCCTCGCGACGCTCGATGCGGAGATCACGGTCGTGCCCTCAGCGGCCGTCGCATCCACCCGTCCACCGCTTCGCTCCACGCCGTACCGACCACGCGCTCGGGTGCTCCCCGCACCAGGTCGCGAGCTCGACGCGCGGTCGCGCATCCTTGCGTTGACGGGCGCGCTCGTCGATCGTGAGCCACCTCGCGTGCTGCGGCTCGACCCGGCGGCGGCGGCGGACGAGCTGCTCGCGCAGCTCGAGGCCTGGGGCTACCGGTGAGCCTGGGCGACGCATCCTGGCTGCACGTCGAGCGACGCGCCGCGGCCATCGTGCTCGTGCTGCCGCTCGGCTCGACCGAGCAGCACGGCCCACACCTCCCGCTCTCCACCGACACTGACATCGCGGTCGCGCTCGCCTGGCGTCTTGCGGCGGCGCGACCTGACGTGCTCGTGGCGCCGGCGATGGCGTACGGCTCGAGCGGCGAACACGACGGCTTCGCGGGCACCGTCTCGATCGGGCAAGCGGCGCTCGAGACGGTGCTGGTGGAGATCGGGCGTTCGACGGACGCCTTCCGAGCCCTCGTGCTGGTGTCGACGCACGGCGGCAACGCGGAGCCGGTGAGGCGCGCGGTGGATCTGCTCGCGCACGAGGGGCGCCGGGTGATGGCGTGGTCGCCGTCGCAGTATCGCGACGCTCATGCCGGCCGCTCCGAGACGTCCATTCTGCTCGCACTCGATCCGCGACGAGTTCGCATGGACTTGGCCGAAGCCGGCGCCACGCAGCCGCTCGACGAGCTCATGGCCACCATGCGGACCGGTGGCGTCAAGGCGGTGTCGGCCAACGGCGTGCTCGGCGATCCCATCGGCGCCACCGACGAAGAGGGCGCCGCCCTGCTCGACGCCATGGCAGCCGACCTGTTCGCTCGAGTGGGTGCGTTCGTTGACTGAGCGGGTCGCGTTGATCACCGGAGCGGCGCGTGGGATCGGGGCCGCGACCGCACGCCGCTTGGCGGCCGACGGCTGGCGGCTGGTCCTCGTCGATCGCTGCGCCGACGATCCCCAGCTCGACTATCCACTGGCCACCGAGCAAGACCTGCGCGACACGGTCGCGGCGTGCGGCGGCGTCGAGCACGCGCTGCCGGTGGTCGCGGATGTGCGCAATCAGGTTGCGCTCGACGCCGCTGCGATGCTCGGCGTGTCGACGTTCGGGGGTCTCGACGCCGCCATCGCAGTGGCCGGGGGGATGGCCGGCGGCCGCAACGCCTGGGAGCTCGACGACGGCGCGTGGACCGCGATGATCGGTGTGAATCTCGAGGGCGTGTGGCGTCTTGCCCGCGCCGCTGTGCCTCGGCTCCTCGCGCGCCCCGTTCCACGTCGGGGCCGATTCCTCGCGGTCGCGTCGGCGGGCGGCACGCGTGGGCTTCCGTTGCTCGCGAGCTACGCCGCGGCCAAGCACGGTGTGATCGGCCTCGTCAGGAGCCTGGCAGCGGAGCTCGGGCCCGAGGGCATCACTGCGAACGCCGTGGCGCCCGGCTCGACGTCGACCGCCATGCTCGACGCGTCGGCGCGCGTCTACGGCCTCGACTCGACTCGAGAGTTCGGCCGTCATCACCAACTCGAGCGGCTGATCGAGCCCGACGAGGTCGCCGCGATGCTCGCGTGGCTGTGCGGTGACGACAGCGGCGCCATCACCGGCGCGGTGATCCCGGTCGATGCCGGCATGACCGCGAGCTGATGCTTCCGGTCGACTGGCGCGTCGCGCTCGACCCGAGCGTGCGCCGGATCGACGACGGGCTCGTGCTCGTCGGTGGGTTCCCGTTACGCCTGCTGCGGCTGACTCCAACTGGTGCACGTCTCCTCGACGCGCTCGACGGCGGCGCGCCGGTGCCCCAGACCGCGACTGCGCAACAGCTCGTGCGGAGGCTGCTCGACGCGGGGATCGTTCACCCGCGTCCAGGCGCAACGTCGCTCGCTCGAAGCAACGTGACCGTCGTGATCCCCGCGCGCGATCGCGCTCCCGCGCTGGCGGGCGTGGACGGCGTCGCCCGGGTCGTCGTGGTCGATGACGGATCTCGCGACCCGCGGCTCGTAGCGACGGCCGCCGAGCGGGGCGCAGTCGTGGTGCGCCACCCGTCGTCGCGCGGGCCGGGGGCGGCGCGCAACACGGGACTCCAACACGTCGAGACCGACCTCGTGGCGTTCGTCGACGCGGACTGCGAGCCGAGTGACGGATGGCTCGAAGAGTTGCTGCCACACTTCGGCGACGACGCCGTCGTCGCGGTTGCGCCGCGTATCACGACCACCATTCCGTCGTCGTTGCCCGGCGGGCTCCAACGTTACGAGTCGGCGCGGCCCGCGCTCGACCGGGGCGAGCGCGAGGCGATCGTGCGCCCTCGCAGCCCCGTGCCGTTCGTCCCGACGGCCGCGCTGGTGGCACGACGGCGCGTGCTCGACGAGGTGGGCGGCTTCGACGAGCGGTTGCGGTTCGGTGAAGACGTCGACCTGGTGTGGCGACTGATCGCGGCGGGCGGCACCGTGCGGTACGAACCGCGCGCCACGGTTGCTCATGCGGCGCGGGCGACAGCCGGCGCGTGGGTGCGGCAACGGTTCGACTACGGCACCTCGGCGGCGCCCCTGGCACAACGGCACGGCACCGCCGTCGCGCCGCTCGCAGTGTCACCGTGGAGCGCGGCGGTCTGGAGCCTGGCCGGCCTCGGGCAGCCGGCGGCGGGCGCGGCGGTGGCGGCGGGCACGACGGGCCTGCTCGCGCCGCGGCTCAAGGGCTTGCAGCATCCGTGGCGGGAAGCCGTGCAGCTCGCGGGGAAGGGACATCTGTACGCGGGCGCGGCCCTTGCAGACGCGGTACGGCGCTCATGGTGGCCGCTCGCGCTGGCGGCCGCGGTTGGATCGCGCCGAGCCCGTGTCGGCGTTGCGGCGGCGGCGACGGTGCCCGCGCTGGTCGAGTGGCGGGCGCGGCGACCCGGTCTCGGTCCCGTCCGGTGGACCGCGCTGCGTCTGCTCGACGACGTCGCTTACGGCGCGGGGGTGTGGGCCGGTTGCATCCGGGAGCGCTCGTGGCGCGCGCTGCGACCGGACCTCACGTCGTGGCCCGGCCGCCGCCCCCCGGTCGAGCCGACCTGACCCTCGGGTTTTGGTTGTACCGGCGGCCACCGAACCCCTCGACCATCGTGCATTGGCACCCTCCAGCGGCCGAGCCAATGCACGATGGTCGCTGGCCCACACTCAGAGATAGGGGACGGCTTCGGGGGCGACGAGGTCGCGCCGGTCGGCGCGAGCGGCCGTCGACGAGACGTGCGGAAGGTCGACGTCGAGCACGACGCAATGGGGCGGCATCGAGCAGTCGTGTCGTGGGGCCACCGCCAGTTGCGGCAGCGTCGCGACCGCCGCATCGCGTGCGAGCTCTGATTCGTAGAACGACGCGTCGAGCAGCTGACTCCACTTGTCCGCACCGAGCACCAAGACGT
>DASZHU010000160.1:0-7535 GCA_035937605.1 Acidimicrobiales bacterium
CGGCCGCGTCGCGCCACGGCTCGGGCGCGCGTCCCCGTGCCTGGTTCACGAACTCGTCGATGAACCACCGGCGGTACCCGGAGATGAGCGGGGGTGTCGCGAGCGTGACGAGGTGCTCGCCGGCTCGGCAGTACTCGTCCGCCTTCTCGAGCAGGTCGTTCAGCTGCAACATGGCCTCGCCGACCTCGGCGGGCACGAGATACGTCACGTCGACGTTGGCGGCACCCTCTCGAATCGCAGCCTCGATCACGGCCCGGGGCGCGTCCGACAATCCTTCGTAGCGCGCCTGCAGCTCGTCGATCAGCGTCACCAGCCGAGCTGGGATCGACGCCGACGACTCGGACACGCGGATGAGCTCGAACTCGCGGATCAATGCGTCGTGATGCTCGGCGGCCTGCCGCTGCACCTCGACGGGCAGGTTAAGGAGCCGCACCTCGACGAGGTCGTTGTCCGCGGCGGTCATCGACTGGCCTCCGCTGACGACAGCAGCAGCTCGAACCACACCACCTTGCCGTCGGGCTCGGACTCGAACCCCCAACGATGCGCGGACGCTGCCACCATGTGCAGACCTCGTCCGGTGATCGACTCCGTGACGTAGCTCTTCAACGCGGGCATCGTGTGGTTGCCGTCCTTGATCTCGACCCGGATGCAGTCCGCGGTGACGTGTACCGCCAGCTCGAACGCGGTGCGGGCGTGGAGGACGGCGTTGGAGGCGAGCTCGGACACGAGCAACACGGCCAGCTCGGCCACCTCGTCCGACGAGCCGAGGGCAGCGGCGACGAACCGTCGCGCCGCCCCCGCGCTGCTCGGGACCGGCGGCAATCGAAGACGGTCGTCGAACTCGGTCATGCCACGCTGCCTGAAGGCGCCGATCACGCTACTGCTCGTGGCGGCGCGGATCGGTCATCCGCGGAGTGGGTAACCGAGGCGCGCGTGACCGACGAGCGCGACACGCGGCCTCACGACGACGCGCGGCGAGATGGAGTGAGCGCGTAGGTCAGTACTCGTCGATGACGCGGCGCCGGCGCGGGCCGCCCTCGACGTAGACCTCGCGGTTGCCGAAGCCGCCCCAACTGTTCCAGAAGAGCAGCGACAGCAGAACGCCGATCGCGCCGACGACCATCAGGATGAGGCCGATCGTCTTCAGATCGACTCCCTGAACCCGCCAATTCACCGCAAAGTCGAGGATCGCTCCGACCGCGATCAAAAAGATGCTTGTTCCCAAGCCCATTAGTCCTCCGAGTTGTGCGTAGGGTGACCCCTGCGTACCCCCGCCTCATCGCCGCCAGACGCGGTCAGTGGCTGTCGTCCTCGCATTCGTGGCATTCGAGCTCGAGCGTCGCGTGCACGATCCCGTGCTTCACGGCGAGGAGCTGCTTCAACTGGTCGCCGCGCTGCTGCGCGTCGTGCAGCGACACGTCGCCGGTCATCACGCGTGCGCGGACAACGCGGGCACATCAGACGCGAGGCTCCAGAGATGGAGGTGATGCACCGCGTCGACGCCGGTCGCGCCGAGAAGCGTGGCTTCCACATCCGCTCGGTCCATTCCCGTCGGCGTGCCCTCGAGCAGCACGTGCACGGGTGTCGGCGAGGAGACGGAACGCGGCGTAGATCACGAGCGCGGCGACCACGAGAACGCCGGTGCCGTCCACGTGGGGTGACGAGCCGAGACGACGTGTCGCCTCGAACACGATCCACGCCGCGGCCACGAGCAGCGCGAGCCCATTCACGAGCGCGCCGAGCACCTCGGCCCGTTCGAGTCCGAAGGTCAGGCGCGCCGTTGCCGGCCGACGAGTCAGGAAGAGAGCGACCAGCGCGATGGCGAGCGCGGCGACCTCGTGAACAGGTGCGCCGCATCGGCCACGACGGCGAGCGAGTGGAAGGCGATGCCGCCGATGACCGCACCACCGACAAAGGCGGCGTTGAGGGCGAGCGCGAAGCCGAGCGCCTAGCGTTGCGCGGACCGCAACGTGGCGTGCCTGTGTCCTCGACCGTGATGGTGCTCCTCCGGCGACGCCACTTCGCGCTCCGCGTCAGTCGTCGACGATCTTCACGACGACCTTGCCCTTCGCTCGACGGTCGGCGAGCTCGCGGATGGCGTCGCTCGCTTTCTCGAGTGGGTAGATCGACGAGACATGAGGGCGCAGCTTCCCGTCGCGCCACCATTGCATGAGCTCTGCAACGTTCTCGCGATGGCGAGCGCGCTCCCGGCCGACGAACGCGCCCCAGAAGACGCCGACGATGTCGCAGCTCTTGAGGAGCGCGAGGTTGAGCGGGATGCGGGGGATCTCGCCGGCCGCGAAGCCGATGACGAGGAAGCGGCCCTCCCAGGCCATCGATCGCAGCGCGGGCTCGCTGTACTGCCCGCCGACCGCGTCGTAGACGACGTCGGCGCCCTTGCCCCCGGTGAGCTCGCGGATCCTGGTCTTCAAGTCTTCGGTCGAGTAGTTGATCGTCATCGCGGCGCCGTACTCCCGGCAGAGCGCGAGCTTGTCGTCCGTCGATGCGGCCGCGATCACGTTCGCGCCCATCACGGCGCCGAGCTCGACCGCGGCGAGCCCCACGCCCCCCGCCGCGCCGAGGACGACGAGCGTCTCGCCGGGCTTCAGATGTCCACGGTCCTTCAGCGCGTACTGCGAGGTTCCGTACGCATAGAGGAACGACGATGCGTGCAGGAAGTCGACCTCCGCCGGTAGCGGCACCGCCGAGTCGGCGTTGACGACCACCTTCTCGGCCAGGCCGCCCCAGCCCGGCGACGCGAGCACGCGGTCACCGACCTTCAGATCCGTCACGCCCGGGCCCACTGCACTGATGACGCCGGCGACTTCCGCGCCGGGTGAGAAGGGGAGCGGCGGCTTGAACTGGTACATGTCCTGGATGATCAGCACGTCAGGGAAGTTGACGGCGCACGCATGCACGTCGACGACCACCTGGCCGTTGCCGGCAACGGGTTCGTCGACGTCCTCGAGCACGAGGGACTCAGGAGGACCGAAGGCTTTGCATAACACGGCTCGCACGAAGCCGTGACTCTACTGTTGGAGGTGATGGAACACCTCGGTCACGCCGTCTTCGATGCGGACAACCACTACTACGAAGCCGAAGATGCGTTCACTCGGCACCTCGATCCTGCGCTCGGCCCACGGTGCGTGCAGTGGGCCACGATCGACGGACGCAAGTATCACGTGGTGGGCGGGCGCGTCAGCCGCGCGGTCACGAACGCGACATTCGATCCGATCTCGAAGCCCGGCTGCCTCTACGACTACTTCCGCGGCAACGCCGAGGGCGTGAACCCGCTCGAGCGCTTGCGCGACCACGAACCGATTCGAGCCGAGTACCGCGACCCCGATGCTCGGTTGCGCACGCTCGACGACCAGGGCCTCGCCGGATGCTGGCTGTTCCCGACGCTCGGCATGATCTACGAGGAGCTCATCAAGCACGACCCCGAGGCCACCTGCCTCACGTTCCGCGCCTTCAACCGCTGGCTGCTCGACGACTGGGGCTTCAACCAGAGCGGTCGCATCTTCGCGGCCCCGTACCTCACGCTCGCCGAACCGCAGTGGGCGGTCGACGAGCTCGAGTGGGCACTCGATCACGGTGCGCAGCTCGTCGTGATGCGCGCCGCGGCGCCGACCACCGACGTCGGGCGGCGCTCGCCGTTCGACCCGATGTTCGAGCGGTTCTGGTCGCGGCTCGACGAAGCGGGCGTCACCCTCGTGGTGCACGCCGGTGACAGCGGCGTGTCATCGGACGGTTACGCGGTCGACGGCTTCGCCGCGACGTTCAGCGGGGCCTGGAAGCCGTCGTTGAAGAACTTCGCGATCGAGAAGGCAGTGCACGACTACCTATTGTCGATGGTGCTCGAGAACCACTTCGTGAAGTACCCGAACCTGCGCGTCGCGTCGGTCGAGAACGGCGCGGAGTTCGTCCCCGACCTGTTCCGCAAGCTGCGTTCGGTCGACAAGAAGATGCGCGGTTGGTTTCCCGAGGACCCGGTGGAGATCTTCCGTCGCCACATCTGGATCAACCCGTTCTGGGAGGACGACCTCGAGTCCGTGATCGAATGGGTCGGCGCCGATCGCGTGCTGTTCGGGTCGGACTGGCCGCACATCGAGGCGCTGCCCGAGCCGCTCGACTACCTGCGGGAGACCAAGCGCCTCGGCGCCGACGACCGGCGCCGCGTACTCCACGACAACGCCATGGAGCTGATCACACCCCGACCGCGGTGACCTCGATTGTCGTCCAACCGGCGTCGGCGACCGCGACCTGCAGCCGCCAAGTTGGCGCGGTCCAGTGGACGTCGAGCGCCGACCAGCCGCGCGATGCTGTCCACGACCGCGCCCCGCTCGGCTCCTCCTCGGCCCACCCGACGATCACGGCATCTTCACCGGCTCCGAGCACCGTGAAGCGCACGCCGTCGGTACGGGCGCGCAGGTTCGTGATGCGGCGATCGCCGGCGGTGGCGTAACGGTTCGGGTCACCGATCACCGCCAGGCCGCAGTCGAGGATCGGGGCGAGCACCCGGAGGTCCCAATCGAGGTGACCGAGGGCGACGGGCCACGAGTCGTCGGGCTCGAGACGCGAGGAAACCTGCCCACGCCAGTCCCAGCACGCGACGGGGCCGGTCGGCTGCGACTCGCCCAACGACGCGAGCTCGATGCGGGTGTCGAGCCGCTGCTCTGACTTCGACACGTTCAGCGCCACGACGTATGCGTAGCGACCGACCACGTGGTCGGTCCACGCTTCGGCCACGAGCGGCACGTCGCGCGCCACCGGATGCTCCGGGAAGCAGCGATCGATGGCCGCCAGCGGCACGTCGGGGCGAACGAGAACACCGTCCTCGCGGCAGGTGCGCAGCACGATGTCGCGATCGGCGCGGCCGACGGCGTCGCCGATGCCGACCGGACCGGTCGAGAGCGCCGCGAGGAGAGCCTCGACCTCCGAGTGGTGCTCGGGCACCGACGCGTCGGAGAGGAACACGTCCTTGTACGGCCGCAACCCCAAGGCCCGTGCGAGCACGTTGTTGAGGAGGAACCAGGCCCACAACTCGCCGGGGCCGAGCAGGTAACCGTGGTCGCCGCTCGTGCGCACTGAGGTGACCGAACCGAGCGTGGATGTCTGCAGCAAGTCGGCGGGCGTGGCCATGCACCACTGCAGCGTGATGCCGCGCGCCGCGGCGGCGCGGTCGATTCCCTCCTGCCACTCTCGGGCGCGGCCCGGCCCGGCGCGTAGGCCGCGGACGCCGAGGAAGCTCTCCACCAACCAGTCGTGCTCGAACGTACGTACGCCCCATGCCTGCGCCTGGTCGAGCCAGCGCTCGTAGAGGTCGCTGGTGATGGGATGGGCGCGATCGCCGTCGACCCAGCACTCGAGCTCGTCGAGGTAGGGCGAGGCCGACGACAGGTGGCGGCAGTGCGTGACGAGCGGCGGATCGCCGAGCGCGTTGCGAAGCGCGCCGATGCCGTCGGGCAGCACGTCGTCGCGCGCCTCCCATCGCACGAGCCCGGTCGGCGGTACGACCCAGTCGTCGGTGTCGAACGGGCGCACCACCTCGTGCGCGTACCACCACGAGTCGAGTTGCACCGCGTGCACCGGGATACGGCGGGTGCGCAGGTCGTCGATGACGGCGCGCAGCGTGCTCGGTGTGTCGTGACCGGGTTCGGTGCGGTACCAGTAGCTCGCCCCGTTGTCGGTCCAGTACGAAAGCGAGCGGCCGAGGTCATCCGCGTCGCGCAGCGGGCGCACCGTCCCGGCGCGCGCCTGCACGATCGCCCCGTAACGATCGAGACAGGCGCGAACGCTCGGGCCAGCGAGCACCACGATCTCGGTGGCGAAGCGGGCCGGCACCCGTTCGAGATCGCCGTGCCACCCGCACGCGATGCCGTCGTCGACGCCGATGATCTGATCGTGAAAGGCGTCGAGGGGTGCGAGCAGGAGGCAACGACCGTCGGGCACGACGACACCGAGCGGCTCGACGACGGGCGGCCGGAACGGCAGGAGCCGCCATCGCGCCAGCGACGCGTCGCTCTGCGCCGGCCACGCGAACTCCGTGTACTGGAAGCCGAAGCCGCGGGCGCGGTCGGGGAGCCCTCCCGGCGCACGTGCCGACGGATCGAAGACGGGCCAGGCGTACGAGGGTTCGGCGAACGATCCGGTCTGAATGCGCGCGAGGGCATGCCGGGCCTCGAGCCGGAAAACGATTGCGCCGATCGCGTCGTCGGCGCGCACCGACGCGGCCACGTCTACGTCACTGTCGAGCCGCCTCGGTGTACCGCGCGCCAGGAATCGGGCCGGGCCGAGCCAGTCGGAGTGCCCGGCAAACGAGATCGTCGCGGCGGCGTCGTCCTCGACCGTGACCTCGATGCCGTCGGCCGCAGACACCCGCCGGCTCGCCACGACGCCGCACCTTACGTTGCCGGCCTCAACCGTCCCCTACGATCCGGCTCAACACAACCGTTTCGGTTGTCCTCGGTCGGATCGTTGCGCCGCATCGCGCGCGGCTCGGTCGTCAGGTGCGGGCACGGGCGGATCCTGGGCACTAGAACGACCGTCGCGGTCGACCCGGGGGAAGACACATGGCTCACGGTCCACTCGAGGGTTTGCGCGTCGTCGACCTGACCGACGACAGCGGCCGCTTCGCGACCAAGTTGCTCGCCGAATGTGGCGCGTCGGTCGTGCGCGTCGGGCGAGGCGGAGCCGGCCCCGCGATGCGGGCACCTGACGCCGCGGCCCGGGGTGGCCTTCTCGACTGGTGGTACGACGGCGGCAAGCACCGGATCCATCTCGATCTGGACGTCGACGCGGACCGCGACTCATATCGGCGTCTCGCCGAGTCGGCCGACCTGGTCATCGAGACGGAGCATCCGGGGCGCCTCTCCGCGCTGGGCGTCGATCACCGCGATCTCGTCGCGAGAAACCCACGACTCGTGCAGGTGTCGTTGACGCCCTTCGGCCGCACCGGACCGCGCGCCGAATGGCAGACCACCGACCTCGTGACTGCCGCGCTGGGTGGCGTGCTCTCGCTGTCGGGTCTGCCCGACGAGCCGGTGAATCCGTGGGGTCGGCAGTCGTTCAACGTCGGAGGCTTCTTCGCCGCGATCTGCGGGCTCGCGGGGGTGCGCGCGGCGAAGATCACGGGCGCGGGCGAGCTCGTCGACCTGTCGCTGCACGAGGCCGTGTGCACGACGATCGAGCAGTTGTTCTTCCAGTACTGGTTCGACGACGTGCAGCCGTACGCCAAGGTCGCGCCGCGCCAAGGTTCGCTGCACTGGATCGGCGCGTACGTCGTCGTCCCGGCGAAGACCGGCTGGCTCATGATCACACCCGCACCGAACGTCCCCGGGCTCGTGCGATGGATGGTCGACGAGGGGTTCGAAGAGGCCGAAGAGTTGCTGGCGATGCCGTTGGAGGAGGTGGTGGCCGATGTGCCGCGCCTCATGAAGACGATGGCCGCGTTCGCGGCAACTCAGGACGCCACCGAGCTGTTCCACGCCGCGCAGAAGCGGCACATCGCATTCGGTGAGGTGCTCTCGGTCGCG
>DASZHU010000161.1:0-22848 GCA_035937605.1 Acidimicrobiales bacterium
GGATCTCTTCGAGCGATTTCCCGGCGCGCAGTACGCCGATCATGCCGTCGGCAACCTCGAGCTGCGCGCCATCCTGCGGGAGGTGTTCGCGTCGCGCACGAGCGCGGAGTGGGTGCAGCTGGGTGAGCGCGTGAACACGCCGATCGTGAACGTGAACACGCCGCAGACCATCGCCGATGATCCGCAGTTCCAGGATCGTTTCCCCTGGCTGCCGCGCGAGGTGCTGGGCGCCGAGCAGCTGCCGACACCGATCAAGTTGATCGACGAGCAGCAGCGCGTCCCCTCGAAGGCCCCGACCGTCGGCCAGCACACCGACGACGTGCTGCGCGAGGTGCTGCAGTACGACGACGCCCGGATCGCCGCGCTCCGGGCGAGGGGGGCGCTGGGTTGACCTTCGCGTCGCTCACCGACGAGCAGCGGACGCTCGACGAGGCTGTCGGCCGGCTGCTCGCCAAGACATCGTCCCCCGACCACGTGCGCGCCGCCGAGGCCGACGGCATCGATCCCGTGGTCTGGTCAGGTCTGCTCGACATGGGCGTCGTCGATGCGGCCGCGTCGGGCGACGCGTCGCTGGTCGATCTCGCGGTGGTGGCGCGGCAGTGCGGCGCCCATCTCGCGTTGGTGCCATTCGTCGACACCGTTGCGCCGGATCGCGGCTCGAATGCGTGGCTCGCGCTGTCCGCAGCGTGGCTCGCGGGGCTGGCGCGCGCGGTGTTCGAGCTCGGGCTCACGTACGTCAAGGATCGCCATCAGTTCGGCGTACCGATCGGATCGTTCCAGACGATTCAGCACCGGTTGGCGGATCTGCACGCGCAGGTCACGGGCGCGGAGCTGCTGGCCCACTCCGCCGCCGTCGCGGTCGACGCGTCCGACCCGGATGCGGCGCCGCTGACCGCCATGGCCTGGTGGTGGTGCGGCCTGGTCGCCGTCGACGCCGCCGAGGCGAGCCTGCACTTCCACGGGGGCTACGGCTTCATGCTCGAATACGACGTACAGCTCTACGTGCGCCGAGCAAAGACGGCCCGCACCGAGCTCGGCGACCCCACGCGCCGGCTGGTCGACGTGGCCGAGCGTCTGTGGGGCGAGGGACGCACGGGGCTAGACCGACCGCTCACCCCCGATGCAGAGGCCTTCCGCGTCGAGGTACGGGCGTTCCTCGACGAGCACCTCACCGACGAGATCATCGAGGAGGCACACCGCACGGGCACGATGCACGACGACGCGCTGCACCGCGCCATCGCGGCGAGCGGCTACCTCGCGGCCGGCTGGCCCACCGAGGTGGGCGGCGCCGGGCGCAGTGCGGTGGACACGACGGCGCTCATGCAGGAGCTGTACGGAGCGGGCGCGCCCGTCGATGCGATGGGCATCGTGTCGATGGTGGCGGCGACGCTCGTGCTGCTCGGCAACGAGGAACAGCGGACCAAGATCGTGCCCAAGATGCTGTCGGGCGACGCGCTCGCGTGCCTCGGCTACAGCGAACCCGATGCAGGCTCCGACGTCGCCGCGGTGCAGACCCGCGCGGTGCGCGACGGGGACGAGTGGGTGATCAACGGGCAGAAGATGTTCACGACGATGGCGCATCGCGCCGACTACGTGTTCCTGCTGACGCGGACGAGCCCGGACAAGCCGAAGCACAAGGGCCTCACGATGTTCCTGGTGCCGATGCACACCGCCGGCATCGAGATCACGCCGGTTCACACACTCGGCGGCGAGCGCACCAACATCACGTTCTACACCGACGTGCGGGTGCCCGACTCGTGCCGCGTCGGTGACGTGGACGCGGGCTGGTCGGTGATGAACGCGGCCCTCGTGTTCGAGCGCAACAGCGCGAACTGGGGCGAGCCCGATCGCCTCGTGCGCACGGCGGCGGCGTGGGCGCAGACGACAGGCGCGCTGGCGGATCCGCTGGTGGCCGAGCGGTTGGCGCGTCACGCCGTGGCGATGGAGGTGGGGCGGCTGCTCGTGTACCACTGCGCCGAGCTGTCGGCCAAGGGTGAGGTCACGCACGTCGAGGGGTCGATGGCGAAGCTGTTCGTGACGGAGGCCTTCACGCGCGCCGCCGGCGACGTTCGCGACATCGTGCCGCCCGACGCGCCCATCTTCGACTTCGTCGATCACGCCTACCGGCACTCGACCGTCACCACGATCTACGGCGGGTCGAGCGAGATCCAGCGCGGCATCATCGCCGAGCACGGTCTCGGCCTCCCCCGCTCCCGCTGACCCCTGCCAAGTTCGGGGTGTGGGGCGGGGTGGTCAGTAGCGCAGGCCGGGGGCGCGGGTGTGGAAGATGTCGGTCGCGATCTGCTGGCCGAGCTTCGTGGCGTCCCACCGCTTGCCGCCGTTGTTGATCGTGGGTCCGTCGGCCCAACCCTTCATCAGGATGATGTTCTCGGCGACGGCTCGGATCACCTGACCGGTGACGAGCTGCGCCTCGTCACTCGCCAGCCACGCCACGACCGGCGACGACACCGACGGGTCCATCGGGTTCCACTCGTCGTCGGCGACGTCGTCGGCCTCGATGACCGCCGGCGCGTTCGGCATGGTGCCGGTGATCCGCGTCGCGGCCGCGGGACCGATCGCGTTCACCGTCACCCCCATGCGATACAGCTCGAGCGACAACGTCTGCGTGAGACCGGCGATGGCGGCCTTCGCGGTGGCGTAGTTCGTCTGTCCGAAGTTGCCGACGAGCCCGGCGCCGGAGATCGTGTTGATGATGCGGCCGGTGAACGTCTCACCGCCCTGCGAGCGCGAGCGGAAGTGCACCGCGGCGTGATGGCACGGCAGCCACGTCCCGCGCACATGCACCTTCATCACCGCGTCGAAGTCCGACACCGGCATGTTCCAGATGACGCCGTCGCGCACGATGCCCGCGTTGTTCACGAGGATGTCGAGGCGGCCCCACGTGTCGACGGCCTGCTCGATCATCTCGCCAGCCTGCGCATCGTCGGAAACGTCGCCGTAGTTGGCAACGGCCTCGCCTCCGCGCTGCTCGATGAGCTTCACGGTGAGGTCGGCGTCCTGGCTCGCACCTTCGCCGGTCACGGTCGACCCGAGATCGTTCACCACGACGCGAGCCCCGTGCCGCGCCAGTTCCAGCGCGTGGCCCCGCCCGATGCCGTGTCCCGCGCCGGTGACGATTGCGATCTTGCCGTCCAACAGTCCCATCAAAATCCTCCGGCTAGGGCTTGGCGTAGCGGTCGCGGAGCTCGAACTTGAGGACCTTGCCCGTGGGGTTGCGGGGCAGGGCGTCGATGAACTCGAGCTGCTCCGGGAGCTTCTGCTTCATCAGCCCCCGCTCGAGCAGGTAGGCGCAGAGCTCGTCGAGCGTGGGCGCGTCACCCGCATCCGCGGCGACGACCACCGCGCAGGCCCGCTCACCCGTACGTTCGTCGGGGAGACCGATCACCGCAACATCGGCCACCTTCGGATGCGCGAAGAGGTTGTCCTCGAGCTCCTTGGCCGAGATGTTCTCCATGTTGCGGATGATGATGTCCTTCACGCGGCCCGTCATCCGCACGTTGCCGCGCTCGTCGATCAGCGCGACATCACCAGTACGGAAGTACCCGTTCTCGTCGAAGGCCTCGGCGTCGAGCGCCGAGTCGATGTAGCCGCGCATCAGCATTGGCGCCTTCAACCGGATCTCGCCCTCTTCGCCGGCCTTGCTCCGGCTGCCGTCGAGCTTCACGGTGATCAGATCGACACCCGTCACCGGCGCGCCCTCCGTGTTGGCCAGGTCGTCGTCACCATCACGGACCGACGCCATCGTCACGATCGGGGCCTCGGTCATGCCATAGCCCGACACGATGCCCACGCTGCCCATTGCGGCCTTGATGTCGTAGTGCAGCTGCGGCGGCTTGGGCGCTCCGCCGCCGATGAACGCACGGGCCTCGGGGAACAGTGGCGCGCTCTCGGGATGGTTGCGCTGATACGCGAGGTACGCCATGTGAAACGGCGTTCCCGCGCCGGCCAGCGTGACGCCTTCGCGCGCGAGCACCGGTGGTGTGTTCTCCGCGTCGAATCCCTCGACGACAATCATCGTGCAGCCGAAGGCCAGCGCGCTGAAGATGTAGACCGCGCCGGCGACGTGCGTGAACGGGAACACGCACCCAATGCGATCGTTCTCGACCACCTCGAGCCGCTCGCACATCCCGATCGCCGCCGCCTTGATGGTGGCGTCGGTGTGCTGGGCACCCTTCGGGTCGGCTGTCGTGCCCGACGTGTAGTAGTACCAGCGCGTGGGCAGCGCGGCCGGATCATCCGGGGTGGCGGGGGGTGGGGGCAGCCGCTGCGGATCGCCCTGCGGGAGCGCGCGGTTCGCGATGAGGATCTCGAGCCCCGGCTGGCCCGCGGCGATCTCGCGCGCCATCTGCTCGTAGTCGAAGTTGCGCCACGTTCCCGGCACGATCAGCAGCCGCGAACCCGCCTGCTTGGTGATGAAACCGACCTCGCGCTGGCGGTAGATCGGCAACATCGGGTTCTGGATCGCTCCCAGGCGCGACAGCGCCGCCACCAGCACCAGGGAGTCGAGCCACGTCGGAAGCTGCCACGACACGACGTCGCCCTCGACGATGCCCTGTCGCGCCAGCCCCGCGGCGGCTCGCTCGGCCGCCGCCCGATACGCGGCGAACGTCAGTGTGGCGCCGGCCTCGTCCACCGCCATCACCGCGTCGGGCGTGGCCGCGACTCGCTTGTCGAGGAGCTCCCACAGGTTGCGCGCGTCGATCATCCGGACACCTCTTTCGCCGTCTGCTTCGCCCACGCGTAATCCGCCTTCCCCACCGGCGATCGCTGCACCGACTCGACGAAGACCACCGAACGCGGCACCTTGTAGCCCGCCAGCTGGGTCTTGCAGTGCGAGACGAGCTCGTCCTCGGTGACGAGCGCCCCCGGCGCCCGTTGCACGACGGCGGTGACACGCTCGCCCCACCGGTCGTCGGGCACGCCCACGACGATGGCGTCGTACACGTGCTCGTGGCCGACGAGAACCCCTTCGACCTCCTCGGGGAAGACCTTCTCGCCGCCCGTGTTGATGCACATCGACCCGCGACCGAACAGTTGGATGGTGCCGTCGTCGAGCACCGTCGCAACGTCGCCGGTGAGCACCCATCGCTCTCCGTCACGCTCCACGAACGTCGCCGCCGTCTTCTCGGGGTCGTTGTAGTACGCGATTGGAATGTGGCCGCGACGCGCGACCCGGCCCTGCTCCCCAGAGCCGGGCGCGACGGGCACGAAGGTGTCGGGATCGAGCACGAGCGTCTCGTTGTCGAACACCGAGAATCGGCCGTCGCCCATGCTGCTCGCTTGCGCGCCGGTCTCGGACGCGCCGTACCCGTCGGCGAGGATCACGTGCGGGAACGTCGCCGCCAGTTCCGCCCGACCGCCCGCGGACAACGGGGCTCCGCCGGAGCCGATCGTGAACAGGCTCGATGCGTCGTACCGATCAGGCTTCGCCTTGTACTCGTCGATGAGGGGGCGGGCCACGGCATCACCGATGATCGTCAGGATCATCACCTGCTCGTCGGTGATGAGGCGCCACACCTCGGCGTAGTCCGTGCGGGGGCGCGAAGGCGTGAGCACGTTCGTGCCGCCGGACATGAGCCACGCGAACACCGTCCACTGTGCGGCGCCGTGCATGAGCGGCGCGAGGGGAAGGAACACGAGACCGGGCTCGGGCACCATGCGCTCGGCCATCTCCTCCGGCGTCGAGACCGGGCGCATGCGGCTGTAGTCACCGCCACCGAAGCAGGCGTAGAAGGCATCGGCCTGGCGCCACACGACCCCCTTCGGCATGCCCGTGGTGCCGCCGGTGTAGATCACGTAATGGTCGTCGTCGCTGCGTTCGATCGAGCGGCGCTCCGGTGACGACTGCGCGAGCGCCTTCTCGTAGTCGTCGCTCGCCCCGCCGACCTCGAGGCTCGACCGCAGTGTCGGCACGCCGTCGCGCACCGCGTCGACGCGCCCCCTGAACTCGGCATCGTGCACGATCGCCTTCAGGTCGGCGTCGTTGAACAGATACCGCAGCTCGTCCTCGACGTACCGGTAGTTCACGTTGATCGGCACCGCACGGAGCTTGAACGCCGCCAGCATCGTCTCGACGAACTCGGTGCCGTTGTACATGTAGCAACCCACGTGGTCGCCCGCACCGATGCCCTGGTCGGTCATCCAGTCCGCCAGCCGGTTGGCACGGTCTTCGAGCTGGGCGTACGTCAACGTGCGCGCCGCCGTCACGACGGCACGACGCTCAGGCACGCGGTCGACGGCCGCTTCCACGAGATCAGCGAGGTTGAAGTGCAGGGCCACAGCGCGTGTCTACTTCACCGCGACCGGGTTGACCGGCGAACCACAGCCACCCGTGAACGGCAGCGGCGAGGCCTCGAGGAGGAACTCGTACACGCCGTCCGCAGCACAGCTCTCGGCCAACGCCTCGAGGTCGAAGTTCTGGCCCTGGAGCATTCCCATGTCGCGCAGGTGCAGCAAGTGCACCGGGAACAACACCTGCGGGTCCTCGCACGGGTAGACCTCGAACGCCACTGTGTCGGTGGCAACGCCGGCGAGGTCGTGGTCGTGGAACCAAGCGGCCGTGCGCATCGTGAGGCCGGGCTGGTGCCCTCCCGTGTAGGTCTCGCGCTGGCGGGCCTTGAACAGCTGGAGATGTCCCGTTCGTACGAGCGCGACGTCGCCCGGTTCGAGCGACACCTCGGTCTTCGACAGCGCGGCGTCGAGGTCGTCGGACGTGATGCCGTAACCAGGCTCCAGCCGGTCGACCCCACGAGCGCGAGCGACGTCGAGCAACACGCCGCGCGTGGTGATCGACGTCACGCGTGAGATGCCACACCGGGTCGCACCGGCTTCTGCGGTGGTCGAACTCGCCGGAAAGCCGTTGTAGAGCTTGCCGCCGTAGCTCACGTGTGCGAGGGCGTCCCAGTGCGTCGCGGCCTGCAACCCCATCGTGACCACGTCGTCGCTCGCGCAGAACTCGTCGGGCGTGCCCATGTACGGCGTGTTGATCGCCACCATCGTCCGCAACGGGTTGACGCGGCCAGGGATCGACCCGATCTGCGGGCTCTGCTGGTCCATCCTCACGGCCAGCGAGAAGCGCACGCCCGTGCGCACACAGGCCGCGCCTCGCCGCACCGCGGCGTCGTCGATCAGGTTGACGGTGCCCAGCTCGTCGTCGTCACCCCACCGGCCCCAGTTGGAGACGCGAGCGGCGAGCTCGAGGAACTCGGCGCTGAGCACGTCCTATTTCGACGCCGCTTCGCGGTACTTCGTGGTGGAGTGCACGGCGTCCGTGTCGAACTGCGGCAGGACTTCCTTGCCGAAGAGCTCCATCGAGTTCACGATCGTCTCGAGCGGCAGCGTGTTCGTCGTCGGGCTGAACGTGATCTGGTCGACCCCGATGTCGATCCACTGCTGGATCGCCTTCGCGCAGTCGTCCGGGTCACCGACGACCGCGTACCCGTGCTTCGTCGCCTTCTCGATCTGATCCGGCGTCGGCTCCGGCAGCGTGGCGGGCCACTTCGGGAAGTCGTCCGGCGTCGGGATGTTGTCGAGCCAGTGGTGCATGAGGCTGGTGTAGTAATTCATGCTCATGTTGGCGGCGGCCTCGAAGGCCGCGTTGCGGTCCTCCATACAGAGCATGTTGCTCACCGCCATGATGTTGTCGTTCACGTAGTCGCCGATGGGCGTCGCGTTGGCGACGTTGTCCTTGTACTGCTTCACGAGCGGCGCGATGTCGCGGGCCGAACCCTCGGAGAAGCAGAACGCGCCGAGACCGAGCGAACCTGCTTCTGCGAAGGTCGGCGGCGATCCGCAGGCCACCCACATTGCTGGATGCGACGGGCCGTGCGGCTTGGGGAACACCTCGCGCTCCGGCATGCTGAACCAGTCGCCGTCGTACTTGTAGGTGCCGGGCTTCCACATCTTGGGGATCTCGCGGATCGTCTCGCGCCACATCTCCTTGGTGTGGTTGAGGTCCTCGATGCCGAACCCGAAGACCTCCGTCGTCGACGAGCCCCGCCCTGTGCCGAACTCGAAGCGGTTGTCGAGCAGATGGTCCATGAGCGCCACCGTCTCGGCGACGCGCGCCGGCTTGTTCACCGGCGGCGTGATGTTGAAGATCGCCGAACCGAGATGGATGCGCTCGGTACGCGCACCGACGAACGAAAGGAAGACCTCTGGTCCTGGCATGTGCGAGTACTCGTCCAGGAAGTGGTGCTCGGGGCACCACACGTACTTGAGCCCGCTGCGCTCGGCCGCCAGCGAGCACTCGACGTTGCGCATGATGCGCTTGTGCTCCGCGTTGGGGTCCGCGTCCCGCTCGAAGCGGGGCACGAACAGCTGAGCGAAGATGCCGAACTCCATTAGATCTCCTGTGATGTCGTGAGATGAGTGCAGGAACGCGGCGAGGGGAGCGCCGGCGACGAGCCGCAGTCGGCGGAGGCACGAGCGCTGCGACGCCCGGAGCCGATCAGCATTGCAGTACTCCTCGGTTGAGCTTGCCGGCGTGCATGTCCTCGAGCGCATGCTCGATGTCGGCGAGCGGGTACACCTGGCTCACCATCTCGTCGAGCTGCAGCCGGCCGTCCTGGTAGAAGCGCACGAGCAACGGGATGTCGTGATGTGGGCGTGTCGAGCCGTAACGGCAGCCGAGGATCGACTTGTCGTTGTAGAGCGTGTTGACGACGAAGGTCGCCTCGGTTCCCAGCTTCGGCACGCCGAGCAACGTGCACGTGCCGCCCCAGTCGAGCATGTCGATCGCGCTGCGGATGAGCGCAGGATGCCCGACGCACTCAAAAGCGTGGTCGACGCCATTCGGAAGACCCAGATCCTTGACGGCGGCGACCGCGTCGTCGACGGACGCGCCGTCGATGAAGTCGGTGGCCCCGAACTGGCGGGCGACGGGCTCCTTCGCTGGGTTCGCGTCGATGACCACGATCCGACCGGCCGCCGCGAGATGCGCCGCCTGGATCACCGACTGCCCGATGCCACCGGCACCGATCACCACGACCGTTTGTCCCGGCTGCACCTTGGCGCGGTTGAGCACGGCGCCCGTCCCGGTCACGACCGCGCAGCCGATGAGACACGCGACCTCGAGCGGCACCTCGGGATCGATCACGACGGCCTGCGTCTCGTCGACGACCGTGTACTCGCTGAACACGCCGGCGTTCGCGAACTGGAACGCCTTCTCACCACCGACCGTGAACGGACGGGGCAACCGGCCAAACGTCTCGCGGCAGTGCGTCGGCTGTCCCCGGTCGCAGGCATCGCATTGCCCGCAGTTGCCAAGCGTCGTGAGCACGACGTGATCGCCGACCTTCACCTTGCGGACCGCGCTGCCCACCTCTTCGACGACTCCGGCGCCTTCGTGCCCGAGCACGACCGGCGTGGGAAACGGGATCGTGCCGTCGATGACGGACACGTCGCTGTGGCACAGCCCGGCGTTGTGGATGCGCACGCGCACCTGGTGCGGCTCGGTGGCGCGCAGCTCGACGTCGTCGCGCACCTCGAGCTGTCCGGTCCAGACAACTGCCCTCATGTCGCTCGGCTCCGGGCGTCGCTGCGCTCCTGCCTCCGCCGAGTGCGGCTCGTCGCTGGCGCTTCCCTCGCCGCCACGCCATCTCGCGGTGCGGTCACTGTCATCTCGCTCGGCTCCGGGCGTCGCTGCGCTCCTGCCTCCGCCGAGTGCGGCTCGTCGCTGGCGCTTCCCTCGCCGCCAGGCGATCTCGCGGTGCGGTCACTGTCATCTCGCTCGGCTCGGCATGTTCGGGCGGATCACCGCACCCGGCAGGCCGGCATCGGGTTGCAACTCGCCGTCGAGGACGATGGGCACTCCATTGACGATCGTGGCGACGGCACCCTGCGGCTTCGACGTCCATCGCCCGGCGCCGTTGGGGAAGTCGTGCACGAACTCTTTCTGCGCCGGAGCGATCGTGTCGGGATCGAAGACGTAGACGTCGGCGGCATAGCCCGGCAGCAGCAGGCCGCGGTCGATGATGCCGAGCAGCGCCGCAGGTATCGCGGTGATCTGCCGCACCCCTTCCTCGAGCGTGAAGCCCTTCCACTCGCGCACCCAGTGCTGGAGGAAGTAGCTGTGGGCTTCGGCGCCGTCGTCGCGGTCGAGATGCGCGCCGCCGTCGCTGGTGCCGACGAGCATGTGCGGATCGGCCTGCGCCTCGCGGGTGCCGTCGATCCACTCCGGGGTCTCCGTCTTCCAGAGGAACTCGGTGTGGAGGTCTTCCGACAACGCGATGTCGAGCATCGCGTCGGTGGGGTGTACCCCGAGCTCGGCGGCGATGTCGACGAGCGACCGGCCCACGTACTTCTCGTTCTCGGCCCGCGACACCTTGTTCACGTGCAGCACGCTCCAGTGCGGAGGCGGGAGCGTCGGGCCCTTGGCGGCATCCCGGTTCGGGTGTTCGACCGAGTCGCGGATCGAGTCGCGGAACGACGGATCGTCGAGGAGGGCGATGCGTACTTCGACGGTCGGCGCCTCGGTGAACATGCGATGGAACTCGAGCGCCCCTTCGTACATCTTCGTGCCGGTCGCGAGGTCGAACGTGCGGTTGAACGGCTTCGACATCGCCATCGAGTACACGGCCGCTCCTTGCGCGGTCGCTTCGTCGACGAACCGCTTCGCGTTGTCCCACCCCGCCGTCGGCGCGTCGATCTTGCTGCGGGCACCAAGACCCTGGATCACGACCGGCAGGCGCGACGACAACGACATCCGCACGAGCAAGGCCTCGTCGTCGGCGGTGATGCCGCCGACAGCCGAGAGCGGGAGGTAGGCGATCGAACCGCCGCGTGCGGACTGCCCGGCGGCCTCGACGAGCCGCTCGAGCTCACCGAACGACGCCAACCGGCTCGGGATCGGGCGATCGGCGGAGTCGAAGTGCGTCGGCGAGTGCGACGACGAGAAGCCGGCGGCGCCGGCGCGCATCGCGTTGGCCACCACCGTCGCCATGTCGTCGATCTCCGCGTCGGTGGCTTCGCGTTCCTGGCAGGCGTCGCCCATCACGTAGCGGCGCACCGCACAGTGCCCGACGTAGAACGCGGCGTTCACGCCGAGCTTCCCGTCGACGGAGTCGAGGTACTCGGGGAAGGTCTCGAAGCCGTCGAACGGGATGCCCTTCAGCGCGCTCGCGTCCATTCCCTCGACTCGGGCGAACAGCTGGATGAGCCAGTCGGCATCACCCGGCCGCAGGGGCGCCACGCTGAAGCCGCAGTTGCCGGCGACCACGGTCGTCACGCCGTGGAAGCAGCTCGAGGTGGCGTAGGGCTCGAAGGTCAGCTGCGGGTCGTAGTGCGTGTGAGGGTCGACGATGCCGGGCGCGACGACGCGACCATCCGCCTCCAGCTCACGGGTGCCCCTTCCGTCCACGAAACCGATCTCGGCCACTCGGCCGCCGGTGATCGCCACGTCGGCCCGCCGCCGCGGAAGGCCCGTGCCGTCGACGACGACCCCGTTCCGGATCACCAGATCGTAGGTGGCCACTGGGCGTCAGACTAGAACACGTTCTAGTTTTCATCAAGCTCCGCGACCATCGTGCATTGGCTCCCCCCAGCCGTCGAGCCAATGCACGACGGTCCGGGTCAGCCGGGCCAGACGATGGTTTGGAGCTCGCTGTACGCGTGGAGGCCGAACGAGCCGCCGTCGCGGCCGACGCCCGACAGCTTGAACCCGCCGAACGGGGCCTCGTGATTGCGCTGCGCGGTGTTGATGCCGACGTTGCCCGACCGCAGCTGCTTCGCCACCCGCATGGCCCGCGCCGAATCGGACGAGAACACGTAGTCGTACAGCCCGAAGTCGGTGCCGTTGGCCAGCGCGACGCCCTCGTCCTCGTCGTCGAACGGCACCACGACCACCACCGGCCCGAAGATCTCCTCCTGCACGACCTTCATGCCCGCCTTGCAATCCGCGATCAGCGTCGGCGCCACGTAATAGCCCGTGGCGATGTCGGGGCGCGCACCGCCGGCGACGATCGTGCCTCCTTCATCCGCTCCGGCCCGCACGTACGACTCCACCCGCTCACGATGGGGCGACGAGATCACGGGCCCGAGCACCGTGTCCGCCTCGAGCGGATCGCCCACCTTCAGGTGACCGGCAGCGGCGTGCAGACCGCCGACGAGCTGGTCGTAGATGCCGCGCTGGGCCAGCACCCGCGTCGGCGCCGTGCAGATCTGCCCCGAGTGGAACGCCCACGCGCTCGTGATCGTGCCGACCGCCGTCTTGATGTCCGCATCGTCGAACACCACCGCCGCACCCTTGCCGCCCAGCTCGAGCAGCAGGCGCTTCATGTCGCGCCCGGCCACCTCGCCGATGCGCTGCCCCACAACCGTTGAGCCGGTGAAGCTCACCATGTCGATGTGCTTCGACGCGACGAGCGCCTCGCCGACGGCCGCACCCGACCCGCTCACGACGTTCACGACGCCGGGCGGGAACCCCGCCTGCTGGATCAGATCGACGACGCGCAGCACCGCGAGCGGATCCTGCGGCGCCGGCTTCACCACGACCGTGTTGCCCATCGCGAGCGCGGGACCGATCTTTCCGGCCATGTTCACGATCGGGAAGTTGTACGGCGTGATGCACGCAACGACGCCAACGGGCTGCCGCACGACGATCGCGCCGATCAGCCCGCCGGGCGCGAGCGCGGTCGACGGCATCTCGCTCGGCGGCAGCGGCACGACGTTCGACTCCACCGCGCCCTTCGCGTAGCGGCGGAACCGCTCGACACACGTCGGCACCTGCATCGTCTTGGTCACGCGTAGCGTCGCGCCAGTCTCGGCCTGAACGAGCGGGATGAGCTCGTCGATGTGGTCGCGGATCACGTCGGCAGCGCGGTTCAGCAGGTTGGCTCGCTCCTCCGGCGCCGTGCGGCTCCACGCCGGCCAGGCCGCGGCCGCCGCCGCCGCGACGGACTCGACCTCGTCGACCGTCACCTCCGGCGCGGCTCCCACGATCTGCTCCGTCGCGGGGTTCACGATCTCGTACGTCGACATGGTCAGAGACTAGAACGCGTTCTAGTCTGAGACACATGCCGGAGATCCCTCCCATCATCTCGGTCGACGATCACGTCGTCGAGCCGCCGGACCTGTGGACGTCGCGCATCACCGGCAAGTACGCCGCGCAGGCACCGCGCGTCGAACGCGACAGAGCGAAGTTCAACTTCGAGGGCGGCGTCTTCTCGTTCGAGAAGGGCGCGGAAGACGGCGAGTGGTGCGACTGGTGGATGTACGCGGACCAGATCTATCCGTTCCCCAAGCTGTCTGCCGCGGTCGGCTTCGACGTGCTCGACGTCACCCCGGTCACCTTCGACGAGATCCGGCCGGGGTGCTGGAAGCAGAAGGATCGCCTCGCCGACATGGACGCGAACCACGTCGAGGCGTCGGTCTGCTTCCCGAACACGCTCCCCCGCTTCTGCGGCCAGACGTTCTACGAACTGGTCAAGAAGGATCCCGGGAGCACCGAGCTCGCGCTCCAGTGCGTGCAGGCGTACAACGACTGGATGATCGAGGAGTGGTGCGCCGGCGACGCCAAGGGTCGCCTCATCCCGCTCACGATGGTGCCGCTGTGGGACGCCGGGCTCGCCGCGGACGAGATCCGCCGGTGCGCGTCGCTCGGAAGCCATGCCATCACCTTCAGCGAGAACCCCAATCCGTTGGGGTTGCCGTCGGTGCACGACAAGGATCACTTCTGGGACCCGATGTTCGCGGCATGCGAGGAGACCGACACGATCGTGTGCATGCACATCGGGTCGTCGTCTCGGATGCCGGCCACCTCGCCCGACGCGCCGTTCATCGTGAGCTCGACGCTCACGTTCCAGAACGCGATGGGCTCGGTGCTCGACTACATCTTCTCGGGCACCCTCGAGCGCTTCCCCACCCTCAAGATCGCGTACAGCGAGGGCCAGGTCGGGTGGATGCCGTACGTGTTCGAGCGCGCCGACAAGCTGTGGGCGGAACGTAGCGACAACAGCTTCGGCACGTCGCTCCCCCATGCGCCGTCGAGCTACCTGCGGGACCGCGTCTACGGCTGCATCTTCGACGACGAGATCGGGCTACGGAACCGAGACGTGATCGGGATGGACCAGATCTGCTTCGAGACCGACTACCCGCACGCGGACTCGACGTTCCCGCGCAGCAAAGAGGTCGCCGAGGAGATCTGCTCGAAGGCCGGCCTCGACGACGACGAGGTCTACAAGTTCATCCGCGGCAACGCGATCAAGGCCTTCGGTCTGGAGCGGTTCGGGATCACGAAGTAGTGACGCACTCAGATCTCGGGGGTGAGGTTCGTCTCGGGACGATGCTCTTCACGCTCGTCGAGCCGCACCGCGGTCACGAGGTCGCGTACAACCGCTGGTATGAGCGCGACCACTTCTACGCCGGCTGCATGGTCGGCCCGTGGTTGTTCGCGGGGCGGCGGTTCGTCGCGACCCGCGCGTTGAAAGATCTTCGCTTCGGCTCACGACCCGACGTGTTCGGCGGGCGCGAGCGCGGCTCCTATCTGGCCGTGTACTGGATCCTCGACGGCCGCCACGAGGATCACGTCGGCTGGGCCCTGCGCCAAGTGCACTGGTTGCACGAACACGGCCGCATGTTCGCGGAGCGAGATCACGTCCACACGCTGATGTACCGGCTGGCGTGGGAGTCCCGGCGCACGGGCGGGGTACCGGCCGAGCTGGCGCTCGACCACGGCTTCGGCGGATTGACCGCGACGATCGTCGACCTCGCCGCCGGCGTCACGATCGCGGAGCTCGGTGATTGGGTCGACCGGCTCGACCCGGAGCTCGAGCTCGGGTTCCTGCCCATCCCGTTGCCGGCCGACGCACCCGTCATCCAACCACGCGTGCCCGGCAACTATGCGCTGAACCTGTCGTTCACGTCGGACGAACCGCGCTCGTGGTGGACCGAGCAACACGATGCCGCCGAGCGACTCGAACGCGACGGCATCGGCCGCATGGTGTGGACGGCGCCGTTCGTGCCGACGATCCCCGGCGCCGACACGTACACGGACGAGCTCTGGTGATCCGCCTGCCCGACCCGTGCCTCGTGGTGCTGGTCGGCGCGTCGGGCGCAGGCAAGACGCACTGGGCGCGCCAGTGGTTCGCTCCGGAGCAGGTCGTGTCGTCGGATTCGCTCCGCGCCGTGGTGGGTCTCGGCGAGCACGACCAGCGCGCCAGCAAGGACGCGTTCGCGGTGCTCGATCTCATCGTCGAGCGGCGGCTCGGGCGCAAACTCACCACGGTGATCGACTCGACCGCGCTGGAAGCGGAACGCCGGCGTTCGTACGTCGCGGCGGCACGCAAGGCCGGGCTGCCGGTCTTCGCAGTGGTCTTCGACACGTCCGACGACGTCTGCCGTGCCCGCAACAAGGACCGACCGCAACCCGTGCCGGCGAAGGTGCTCAGGGGCCAGCTCGACGCTGCGGACGCTCTGCGCGCGTCCATCGGCGACGAGGAGTTCGACGCCGTCCACCTCGCCGGGCCGGCCGTCATCGTGCGCCCCGAGTACCTGCACGCCCCTGCGTTCGCGACCAGGCAGAAGGAGGCTCCCGTGCCACTCGAGTTCGGAGTGCAGGTCTCGCGGTTCTCTTCCGACGTGGACATCGCGGCCGTGGCACGCGCCGCCGAACAGGCTGGCTTCACGAGCCTCAGCGTGATGGATCACTTCGTGCAGATCCCGGTGGTCGGTCGCGAGTGGGAGGACATGCTCGAGAGCTACACCACCCTCGGCTATCTCGCCGGCGTCACCTCGTCGTTGCGCCTCGGCACCCTCGTCACGGGCGTCACGTATCGCAACCTCGCCCACCTCGCGAAGATCGTCGCGACACTCGACGTGTTGTCGAGAGGCCGCGCCTTCTGCGGCATGGGAGCGGCCTGGTTCAAGCGCGAGCACGACCTGTACGGCTGGGAGTTCCCGCCGGTCGGGCGACGCTACGAGCTGTTGGAAGACGCGCTGCAACTGCTGCCGCTCATGTGGGGTCCGGGCTCGCCGTCCTTCAAGGGACGCACGGTCGAGGTGCCGGAGGCGATCTGCTATCCGCGGCCCGTGCAGGCGCGCATTCCGATTCTTGTCGGCGGGTCCGGCGAGCGCCGCACCCTGAAGCTCGTCGCCCGCTACGCCGATGCGTGCAACCTGTTCGGCGACGCGCCCACGGTGCGGCACAAGGTCGACGTGCTGCGCGCGCACTGCGTCGCAGTGGATCGCGATCCCGCCGAGATCACGGTGACGCAACTGTCCACGGTGGGCGCGGCGAGCGTCGATGACCAGATCGGGCGCTACCGCGAGCTCGCAGATGCGGGCGTGCAGGAGGCGATCGTCGGCCTCCACACGGTCGAGGCCATTGAACAGTTCGCGCCGGTGGTCAGCGCCTTTCGGTGACGTCGTCGAGGTCGCGGAGCAACGCGCTCATCTCGTCTCGGAATCGGCGCAGCTCCTCGCGGTGCACCGCGCTCAACCGAGCGAGCTTGCGGCTGCCGCGAGCGGTCAGCCCCAGGCGTTGACGGCGGCGGTCGTCCGGGTCGGCGCGGCGCACGACGAGCCCGGCCTCCACCGCGCGGTCGACGAGCTCGACCACCGAGTGGTGCTGAAGCTGGAGGAAGTCCGCCACGTCGGAGATCGTCGGCGCGGTGCGCTCGGGAAAGCCCCGGATCGCGAGCAGCAGCTGGTGCTGCTTGGGCGTGAGGTGCTCCCGGCGGGCGGCTTCCTCGGAGAAGCGCAGGAACACCCGCAGCGTGTGGCGGAACCCGGCCAGCGCGCGGTAGTCGCGATCCGTCAGCGCGCTCATGTGACCGACTCGCGTCGACGTTGGCTGTCGATGAGCGCCACATTGGACGTGAGCAACAACGACGTGACCGCGGCGATGAGTGCCGTGGGAAGCACCGTCAGGCCAGTCATCTCGCTCACGACGAGCACGGACCCGATCGGCGTCTTCGTCACGCCGACGTTGCAGGCGACCATGAGCGCGGTGACGATCACCCATTCGTTCGTGGCCGGGATCCAGCCGTGCAGCGCCTGGCCGAGGAATGCGCCGATGAAGAACAGCGGGATGATGAAGCCACCGCGCCAACCGCTCGCCAGCGTCACCGAGGAGGCGAGCAGCTTCGCCGTCGCGGCGAGGAGCAGCACCCGGATGGTGAGCTGAGTCGTCGTGATGGCGCCGATCTGCGCCTCTCCGAATGTCAGCGCATACGGCGACGCCCAAGCGAGCAACGCGAGTACGCCGCCGCCGAGCACCGGCCGGAGCCCGGTGGGCACCGATCGGATCATCGCTCGCAGAAGGCTCGTGATCAGGGTGAACGCGGCGGCGACGCCCGCGCCGATCACGCCGCAAGCGGCGGCCCAGGCGAAGTCGCCGCTGTGCAACGGCAACGCGGACGGGAACTGCCACACGGGCTCGAGGCCAGCGCCCGTGGCGACGACATACACGGCGTAGCCCCACAGCGACCCGATGACCGCGGGCAGCAACGCCTCGTAGTACTCGAGCCCGCGGCGGTGGAGGATCTCGAGTGCGAACACCGCCGAGCCGAGTGGTGCGCCGAACAGCACGGTGAACCCGGCGGCCATGCCCGTGATCGTGATCGTGCGCGTCTCGTTGCGATCGAGCCCGAGCCGGCTCGCGAGGACGGTGCCGAGCGTTCCGGTGGTCTGCACGAGGGGGGCCTCGGGCCCGAGCCCGCCGCCTGCCGACACACACAGCAGCGAGACAGGGATCAGCGATCGCAAGCTGCGCACGTCGTTGTGGCCGCCCAACACGTGGATGTTGTCGACCATCAACTCCACGTCGCCCGGGCTACCGAGCAGGCGCGTCAGCACGCCGACCCCGACGCCGACGGCGACGAGGATCAGACCGTGGGCGAGGAGCCCGGTGTGGTCCGGCCACAGCGCTCGTTGCAGGAAGTGCAGCAAGCCCACGTAGGCCGCGCCGGCGAGCCCACCGACGATGCCGGCGGCGCAGGCGACGATGAGCGATCGGCTTCGAATGTACGCAACGATCAATACATCGTACTGCGATCTATTTTCTGGCCAAATCCCCGAACTGCTCGATCTTGGAGCAGAGGTCCGCGCACGAGGTCGACGGGAAACGCACCTGCACCTGGTCGACACCCATGGCCTCGAGCTTCCCGAGCGCGCCAGCCACCTTCTCGGGCGGGCCGGGCATCGCGAACGCGCCCACCGTGAACGGGCCCGTGCGACCGGCGTCGGCCCGCAGTCGACTGATGCGCTCGATGGCGGCCGGCATGCCGTCAGCCGGCGGTCCCTGCGGGAGCCAGCCGTCGCCCCGGAGCGCGGCCCGCTTGATCGCGGCCGGCGACGAACCGCCGACCCAGATCGGCACGCCTCCGTCCTGCACGGGGCGCGGACGTTGGCCGAGGTCGCCCGCGGCCCATTCGTCACGCAATGCCCGGCGAACCGCGTCGATCGACTCGTCGAGCAGTCGGCCGCGCTCGTGGAACGACACGCCGAGCACGTCGAACTCCTCCTCGACGTGGCCGGCGCCGACCCCGAGGATCGCCCGCCCATTCGACAGCGCATCAAGGGTGGCGAACGCCTTCGCCGTCTGAAGCGGATGGCGGTACGCGGCGACGTATACATGACTCAGCAGGCGCACGTGCTCGGTGATACCGGCGAGCCAGCCCAGCGTTGCGATCGTGTCGTACCACGTCGTGCTCATCGCGTCGGCACGTGATCGCGGGATGGCCACGTGATCGCACACGGCCACGTACGCGAATCCGGCGCGGTCACATGACTGTGCAACCGCGGCCAATTCAGCCGCGCTTGCGGTCGCTTCCCACTCCTCGACGAACACGGTGCTCTGGGCCTGGATCGGCAACTGAATGCCGAACTCGATCGTCATCGGATGAACCGGGTTGCGAACTCGGACATCTGGTCGCAGGTGGCGTCGATGTCCTTCAAGCGAGTCGAGAGCACGAGGCGAACGGCGCCCGCCTTCTCCGCCGTCGCGAGGCGATCGTCGTCGAGCTGATCGAGCAGGCCGCCGAGCGTGAGCTCGATCGCGTCCGGATCGCGACCGGCGTCCTGCGCGGCGGCGCGCATCTGCGCGATGCGTTCCGCGAGCACATCGCCGGCGAGGCCGAGGGGATGGAAGCCGTCGCCGACCCGACCGGCGCGGCGCGCCGCGGCGACGCTGTGACCACCGACGTGGATCGGGACGCCGCCTCGCTGCACCGGCTTGGGATGGCTCGCGGCGCGAGTGAAGGAGAAGAACTCGCCGTGGAAGGTCGGCTCGTCGTCGCGCCACAGCACTCTCAGGGCGTCGATGCACTCGTCGGCGCGGCGGCCGCGCGTCGTGGGGTCGATACCGAGCGCTTCGAGCTCTTCCTTCAACCAGCCGACGCCGACCCCGATGGTGAGGCGACCGCCCGACAGCTTGTCGATCGTGGCGAGGCGCTTGGCCAGCTGCACGGGATGGTGCTCCGGCAACACGATGAGCCCCGTTCCGAGCCGCAGGCTGGACGTGCGCGCCGCGAGGAAGGCGAGCAGCTCGAGCGGATCGGGGATGTCCGCGTGATCCGGCAAGGTCATGCGCCCATCGGGCGCATAGGGGTAGGCACTCGCATAGCCGATGGGGACCACGGCGTGCTCGACGGTGTAGACGGACTCGAAGCCGCACGACTCGGCGTGCTGCGCGAACCGCGTGATCCAGTCGGGCTCAGCGACGGCGCCGGTGCGATACGGAGGGAGCAGGCCGAACTTCACGGCGGCGATCATGGCGCAGTAGAACGACGCCATGCCTGAAGCCGTCATCGTGTCCACCGCCCGTACGCCGATCGGCCGCGCCAACAAGGGCTCGCTCGTCGACTGCCGCCCCGACGACCTGACCGCCGGGATCGTCACGGCCGCGCTGCGGAAGGTGCCCGCACTCGATTCGCAGACCGTCGAGGACCTGATCCTCGGGTGTGGACAGCCGGGCGGAGAAGCCGGCTACAACGCGGCGCGCGTCTCGGCGATCCTCGCAGGGATGCCCGACGTTCCGGGTGTCACCGTGAACCGCTACTGCTCGTCGTCGTTGCAGGCGATCCGCATGGCAGCACACGCGATCAAGGCCGGTGAAGGTGATGTCTTCGTGGCCGCCGGGGTCGAAACCGTCTCCCGCTTCCAGTTCGGCGCGGCCGACACGGGGCCCCACAACCCCAAGTTCGCGCCGGCCGAGGAGCGTTCCCGGGACCGCACCAACGGTGCGTCGTCGTGGGAGCCGCCGTCGGGCCTTCCCGACATCTACATCGCGATGGGCCAGACCGCAGAGAACGTGCGCCTCGCCGAGAACGTCGGCCGGCGCGAGATGGACGAGTTCGCCGCGTTGTCACAGCAGCGCGCGGTCGAGTCGCAGAAGAACGGCTTCTTCGAGCGCGAGATCACGCCGGTCACGTTGGCCGACGGCACCGTCGTGTCGAAGGACGACGGGCCGCGCGAAGGAACCACCGTCGAGAAGCTGGCCGAGCTCAAGCCCGTGTTCCGTCCCGACGGCGAGGTCACGGCGGGCAATGCGTGCCCATTGAACGACGGTGCCGCTGCGGTGATCGTGATGTCCGACACGCGGGCTCGTGAGCTCGGCATCGAGCCGATCGCGCGCGTTGTGGCGTCGGGCGTGTCCGGTCTCAACCCGGAGATCATGGGCCTCGGCCCGATCGAGGCCTGCCGCCAGGCTCTCGCCCGCGCCGGCATGAAGATCGACGACATCGACCTCGTGGAGATCAACGAGGCATTCGCCGCGCAGGTGATCCCGTCCGCGAAGCACCTCGGCATCCCGTGGGACAAGCTCAACGTCAACGGCGGCGCGATCGCGCTCGGTCACCCGTTCGGGATGACCGGCGCTCGCATCATGACGACGTTGCTCAACGGTCTGGAAGACGCCGGCAAGACCTTCGGCCTCGAGTCGATGTGCGTCGGCGGCGGCCAGGGCATGGCCATGATCGTCGAGCGGCTGAACTGACTGCTGCGACGCTACGAGGCGCCGTAGACCGGCGCGGGCCTCGGCGCCCGTTGCAACAGGTCGCGGACCACGGGCGCGAGGTCGGCCGGATCCCAACGCTCGCGCTTGTCGACCTCCGGGCCGTGCTGCCATCCATCGGCGACCGACACCTTGCCGCCCTCGACCTCGAAGACGCGTCCGGTCACGTCGCGCGACTGCTCGGAGCCCAGCCACACGACGAGCGGCGAGATGTTCTCGGGCGCCATCGCGTCGAAGGCGTCCGCCTGATCGGGCGCAGCCATCGTGTCCGCGAACACCGTCTCGGTCATGCGAGTGCGCGCCGACGGTGCGATCGCGTTGGCAGTCACGCCGTACCGACCGAGCTCGGCGGCCTGCACCATTGTGAGCCCCGCGATGCCGGCTTTGGCCGCGGAGTACGCGGCCTGCCCCACCGAACCCATCAGGCCCGCGCCTGACGAGGTGTTGATGATGCGAGCGTCGACGCGCTCTCCCGCCTTCGACTGATCGCGCCAGTACGCCGCCGCGTGACGCGCCACGCAGAAGTGGCCCTTGAGGTGCACGCGCAGGACCGCGTCCCACTCGTCTTCCGTGGCGTTCGCGAACATTCGGTCGCGCACGAATCCCGCGTTGTTCACGACGACGTCGAGACGGCCGAACGTGTCGATCGCGGTCGCCACGAGACGCTGCGCGCCCTCCCAGTCCGCCACGTCGTCGGCGTTGACCACCGCGGCGCCTCCCGCCGCGCCAATCGCATCGACCACCTCGGCCGCGGGAGACGCCGACGCTCCCGTGCCGTCGAGACCGGTGCCGATGTCGTTCACCACGACCTTCGCGCCCTGTCGTGCGAACTCCAGCGCGTGCGCCCGTCCGATTCCTCGCCCGGCTCCGGTCACGAGCACCACGCGTCCCTCGCAGATCATGGCGGGCGATCGTAGATCCGCCGCGGTCTGCGAGACTGACCACTCATCCCGCCGCCCGCCCCTTCGGCCGGCGGCTGCGTCGCCGCCGGGAGGATGGAGAATGCGCTTCGGAGTCACGCTGTTCGCCACGGACCGCTCGATCGGGATCGTCGAGCTCGCGCTCGCCGTCGAAGAGCGCGGCCTCGACTCGCTGTGGGTGCCCGAGCACACGCACATCCCCACGAGCCGGCGCACGCCGTATCCCGCCGGCGGCGAGCTACCCGACGAGTACCGGCGCTGCCTCGATCCGTTCGTCGCGCTCACCGCGGCGGCCATCGCCGCGCCGACCTTGCGCGTCGGCACCGGCATCCTGCTGGTCGCGCAACACGATCCGATTGTCGCGGCCAAGGCGGTCGCGTCGATCGACCTCGTGACCGGCGGCCGCTTCTCGCTCGGCATCGGGTTCGGGTGGAACGAAGACGAGATGAGCGATCACGGCGTCGACTACCACACCCGCCGCGAGCTCGCGCGCGAGCACGTGCTCGCGATGCGCCAGCTGTGGACCGAAGAGGTCGCGAGCCTCGACGGCACCTACGTGCACCTACCGCCGAGCTGGTCGTGGCCGAAGCCGGTACGGGCGGGGGGGCCGCCAGTGCTGATCGGCGGCGCGGCCGGCCCGAAGCTGTTCCAGCACATCGCGGAGTACGCCGACGGATGGATTCCCATCGGTGGACGCGGCATCACGGACGCACTCCCGAAGCTGCGCGCTGCGTTCGCGGACGCCGGACGCGATCCCGCCGCGCTCGAGGTCACCCCGTTCGGTTCGATCCCCGATCACGGCAAGCTCGACCACTTCGAGTCGCTCGGCATCAACGAGTGTGTGTTCCAGCTTCCGTCCGCGCCGGCCGACGTGGTGCTCCCGCTGCTCGACAAGCAGGCCGCGATCGTGGCCGAACGCCGCTGACCCCTCGTTCTGGCGTCACCAAGTTCGGTATC
>DASZHU010000162.1:0-11197 GCA_035937605.1 Acidimicrobiales bacterium
TTGGGCCTCTCGAGGCGGCGGAAGCCGGCGCGCCGATCGTGCTCACCGGCCTGTCCGCGCGCGCGGTGCTCGCGATGCTGGCGGTGCGAGCCGGCCAGGTCGTGTCGACCGACGAGCTCATCGACGGCCTGTGGCCCGTCGAGCTCCCCGGCGACCCGGCCGCCGCCGTGCAGGTCACGATGTCTCGCCTTCGACGCGCGCTCGGGGAGCAACGGACCGCGATCTCGCGCACTGCTGGTGGCTACGTGCTGAACGCCGATACCGACCTGCGGCGGGCCGAACTGGCATGGCACGAGGGACGCGACTTGTTGGCGGACGGCTCGGCCGACCAAGCCGCGACCACGCTCATGGGTGCGCTTCGCGAGTGGCGGGGCCAGCCATTGGGCGAGTTCGTCGACCTGCCGTTCGCGAGTGCGGTCGTGCACCGCGTGCACGCGCTTCGTCTCGACCTCCTCGAGGCTCGCAACGACGCGCTGTTGCGCGCGGGACGAGCCGGCGACGTGCTCGATGACACTGCCGCGCTGCTCGCCACCGACCCGTGGCGCGAACCACTCGTCGGCCAGCTCATGCGCGCCTTGTACGCGATCGGCCGCCAAGTCGACGCGCTCGCGGCCTACGCGCAGCTGTCATCGGCGCTCCGGCGCGACTTCGACATCGAACCATCGCCGGCGCTCCAAGGGCTGCACGAGCGCATCCTCCGTCACGATCCGTCCCTGCGCGTAGGGGGCCGAACACCCAGACCCGTGCCGGACGCGACCGGTGTCTCGCTCCCGCGCTGGTTCGAGGTCGCGCTCGCCGCGCAGGACGAGCCGGACGACCTCGTCCGGTGCCGGCTCCTGCTGGCCCTTGGCGAGGCGCAGCACTACGCCGGCGAGCCGGGCTGGCACGCGACGCTCGCCGAGGCGGGCGAGCTGGCCCGCAGGCTCGACGACCGACCCGCAGTCGCAAGCGCGGCACTGGGCGGCGCGCTCGGATGGGCCCTCGAACCGGGAACGGCAGACGCCCGCCGCGTCGCGCTGCTCGAGTACGCCCTCGCCGGCGGCGACGCGCTCCGCACCGGCGTCCGCGCGCGGCTCGCTGCGGCGCGGGCGACCGAGCTGACGTTCGTCGCGGGCCTCGATGAGCGACGGTCAACCAGCGACGCCGCCATCCGCCTGGCGCGAGAATCCGGTGAGCCGGCCACCTTGCTGACCGTGCTGAACCAGCGGTTCAACGCGGTGTGGTCGCCCGACACGCTCGACGACCGGCGCCGGCATCTCGTCGAAGCGGCGGATCTCGCGGACCGCACCGGACCACCGGTCGCACGCGCCCTGGCGAGCGGGTGGCAGATGGCCGCGGCGATGGAGTGCGGCGACCGTCGGCGGGCGGAGGAGCACCTTCATCGCTTCACCGAGCTGGCGGAGGAGCTCGAGCTCCCGCTCTTGCGGTGGGGATCGGTTTTGCACTCCTCGTGGCTCGCGGTGCTCGACGGCGACCTCGAACGCGCGGACGCGCTCCGCACCGAAGCGCAGCATGTGGGCGCGCGTGCGAACCGGCCCGAGGCGGCGGCGGTTGGCCTCACACAGGCGATCGGTGTCCGCTGGGCCCAGGGCCGCGCCGCAGAGTTGATCGAGACGACCGGTCAACTCCGATCGGCACTTCCTCATCTCGACGCGTTCCGCGCCTTCGAAGCAGCAGCCGTCCACGCCAGCGGCAACGAACGCCACGCGCAGCAACTGCTCGACGACGCCCGGGCCAATGGCGCGATCACCGAGCTCGCTCACAATCAGGTCTACCTCGCCGCGCTCGTCGTGTGGGCCGAGCTCGCCTACGACCTCGACGACCGTGAGGCCGCTGCCGACGTTGCCCGCGGGCTCGAGCCCTACGCCCAACAGTTCGCGTTCACGGGCACCGCCGTCTACGGCCCGGTCGCGCATGCTCTGGGGTTACTCGCGCTCACAACGGGCGATCGCGACGCCGCGTCACACCACTTCGGCGCGGCGGTCGACATGACGTCGCACATGCCCGCACCGTTCTTCATGGAGCGAGCGCAGGCGGCCGCGTCGAAGCGCGGCCTCGTCGGGAGGGGATGACCCGGATCGACCACGCGCGCTCGCGAGCGCTCGTGAACCCGCGCCGCAGCGGTGGACGCGCCATTGCCGCGAATCGCTCGGAACGGACAGCGTCCGGTACCGTCTTTCGATGTCCGAGCTGACGAGCCGGGCCGCGGGATGGGGCCGCATCGTGACGGTCGCCGGGTTCGTCGTCGGCGCCTTCGCCCTGCTCCTGGGGCCGAGTGCGGCGAACGCCGCGCCCGCCCCGACACCGTTGCCCGTGTCCACGAAGGCTGTGTGCGGGCCGGGCGCGAAGCCCGAGAGCGACATCCAAGGACGCGTGCCGACCGCCGACTACGACAGCGGTCGCACCGCCCAGGGCTACCAGTGCAACGCCGAGCAGGTCGGCCACGAAGGTGAGAGTGGCGGCTTCCGCGTGTACCGCTACGTCGACGCGGCCGGACACGAGTGCGCGTACTACGACACGACGTTGCTCGTCGGCACCCAGGTGTTGCTCGGACCGAACGCGGGCGTCGCCGTGCTCGACATGACCGACCCGACGAAACCAGTGCGCACCACCACGCTCGACACACCCGCGATGCTGTCGCCGCACGAGTCGCTCAACCTCAACCAGAAGCGTGGGCTGCTCGCGGCGATCGACGGATCGCCCGCGACCGCACCGGGCGTCGTCGACATCTACGACGTGAGCGGCGATTGCCGCCATCCCGGGCTGAAGTGGACGGGACCGATCGGCGGCGCCGGCCACGAAGCCACGTTCTCGCCGGACGGCAACACGCTGTACACGACGGCCACCGCGCTCCCCTATGTCACCGCGCTCGACGTGACGAACCCGGCGGTACCGACACCCGTGTGGATCAGCACCGAGTTCACGTTCCACGGCATGAACGTGAGCGACAACGGCAACCGCCTGTATGCGGCCGACCTCGGGTCGTCACACGGGCTCACGATCCTCGACGTGAGTCAGGTGCAGCAGCGGGTGATTGACCCGAAGGTGCCGGTCGTCAGTCATCTCACGTGGGGCGACGTGAGCATCCCGCAGACGAACATCCCGATCACGATCGGCGGGCATCCGTATCTCGTCGAGATCGACGAGTACTCACGCAACACGAGCACCGCGGCCGATGCACCGGTCGGTGCGGCTCGCATCATCGACATCGCCGACGACAAGGCGCCGGTCGCGATCTCGGAGATGCGTCTCGAGGTGAACAACGCCGACAATCGTGCCGGCGCGGAGAAGAACGACCCGGGCGCGGGCGACCCGGCCCAGGGCTACGCCGGCCACTACTGCGGCGTGCCGCAGCGTACCGACCCCGGCATCGTCGCGTGCAGCTTCATTATCTCCGGACTGCGGGTGTTCGACATCCGCGACCCGTACCACCCCACGGAGATCGCGTACTTCAACCCGCCGACCAAGAACGTGGTGACGGCGTCGTCGAGGGCGGCGGTCGTGTCGTCGTTGCCGAACCTGTACGTGTGCCGGCTCGCGGTGACTGCGACCGACGCGGGTGCGGCCGGGTCGCCGTCCACGCCCTCGGCGGGACCGCCGAGCCCACCCGACACGTTCAAGAGCTTCCCCGCATCGCCGTTCTACGGGAACACGTTGACGCACTGGGCCATGTCGGCGCCGACGTTCGTGCCGAGCCGCCACGAGGTCTGGTACTCCGACGGCATGTATGGCTTCTACGCAGTGCGGTTGACCAACGATGTGTGGTCGCCGGTCGCGACGTCGACAGGCCCGCCGTCCAGCGCGCCGCCAGGCGCCACCTCCGCTCCCACGCCCGCAGCACCCGAGACCGTCGCAACCACCTCCGCGCTGGCGCGGACCGGCTGGGCCGCTCCCGAGTGGCTCGTCGTCGCGTTGATCGCGTGCGCGCTCGCGGCGTCGCAACTCGTCAGGCGGTCGCTGCGGCCTCGGTGTTGATCATCCACGGGATGCCGAAGCGATCGACGCACATGCCGAACATCGGCGAGAAGAACGTCTCCGAGAGCGGGGCCGTGACTTGGCCGCCTTCGGCCAGGGCGTCGAACACTCGCTTGGCTTCGCCGGCGTCGTTGACCACGTAGCTGACCGAGATTCCCTTGGTCGGGCCGCCGTCGCCGGTGGGATCGTCGGACGCCATCAGGAAGTTGCCGTCGACGTTGAGCGCGGCGTGGATGATCAGGTCGGGCTGCCCGGGTGGGACCTCGGTGCCCTCGGGGACCTCGGAGGCCTTCATCATGAAGAGGTCGCCGCCGAGGATCTCGTGGTACCGGGCGAACGCCTCGGCGCAGTTGTTGGTGAAGAAGAGGTAGGGGCTGAACGACATCGGTTCCTCCAGGGTCGAGAGGGTGTTGGATCGTCGCCCCTTGTGACGCCGTGGGGACGACGAACTCATCGCGTTGCAGCCCGAGTATGTCCGGGGGGTGAGACACTCGGGCCGCGGGGGAAATTCGTCGTCGACACACCCGCAGCAACAGGCGTAACCGCACTAGGCGTCGAATCCCTAGGCCGTGAGGTCTGGGGTCGCGCGGTGGGTCGCGCTCGCCGTCATGGCTACGGGCCTGATCGCGGTTGTGGCGAACGTGAGGTCGACGCCGCACTCCGCCCGAGTCGCGATCTCACCTTCGGTGACGGTCCCCAAGGTGCGGTCGACGTCCAGGCCGACCACGACCACCGCTCAGCCCGCCACCCCGACCACAGGTCTGCGGACCGCCGCCATCAGCGCGCCGCCACTTCGCACGACGCCTCCACAGGAGAACGGCACGACCTCGTCGCCGATCACACCCGCCCCCGCGCCCCAGCCGGTCGGGATGGCGAACGCGCCCAGACCGACACCCGCCGCCGCGCCGCTCCCCGAGGTCGCGATCTACGGCGACTCGCTCACGGTGCTCTCGGAGAGCCGATATCACGAGATCGCCGACAGCGAGGTCGACACGCATGTGCACGCGTTCGCCGGCGCATCGCTCCCCGACCACGCCAAGATCATCCTTGCCGACTCGGTCAATCGACTGGTGCTGGCGCTCGGAACGAATGATGCCCACCGGCAGGGCGCGCAGCCGTGGCGTGACTTCTTCAACGCGGTGCCGGCAACGAAGTGCATCGTGTGGCCCAAGCCCTACGAAGGGTCGAACGAGGTGCGCATCTTCAATGCGCAGGTGGCGCCGACGATCGCGACCCACACGAACGTGCACATCATCGACTGGGACGACCAGGCGAAGCTGCACCCCGAATGGATCGGTCCCGACCACGTGCATTACACCGACGCAGGCCGAGTGGCCTACGCGGACATGCTCAAGCAGGCCGCCCTCACCTGCCCCTGAGCCGTCCGCGCCCCCGGCGCACGGTGTCTCGAAGATGCGGGCGAGGCCAGTGTCACACGGTCTCTCTAACCTGGTGGCGGGCTCGAAGCCGGCCGGCGATGGCTTCCTCACGATCATCGAACGAGGAAGCGAGTTGCCGCCGTGTGCATCATCTGTGACGGGGCCAGTGACGACGAGGTGCACACCGGCGAGTTCGTGCGCATCGCGATGCACGGGTTCACCATGATCGGCATCGAAGGCAGCCCGACGTGGACGTACACGATCGGGCTGGTGCCGTCCTTCGGTCATCCGGAGTTGGTCATGACCGGTGTGTCGATGCCTACGGCCGCCGACTTGCTCACCGCTGTCGTCGAACGGGTCCGTGAGGGCGTGCGGTTCGACACCGACTCACCGCCCCTGTCGCTCTGCAGCTGTACCTCCGTTGCGTTCGGAGCCGTGCATCCCGCGCAGTGGGAGCGCGGACGATTCAACGGTTGGCTCAGCTACTACGACTGGCTCGGTGAGGACCTGCCGAGCCCCGACGCGCTGCAGGTGCTGTGGCCGAACAAGGCAGGCCGCTTCCCCCCCGACCCCGACTTCTGTCTTCAGCACGGTGATGCGTGCCAGCCGCTTCTCGACGGCGTACCGAGGCACGACGTGAACCGCGGTGGCAACCGACAACAGAGGCGGCGGCGCAAGCACGGGCACGGCAAGCGAGGGCGCCGATGAACGGCCCAGGTCACCGCAACGCGGGCGCGACCCTTTCGATGAAGAGGTCATAGGTGTCCTTGCGCCGTGGCATCGGCCCGAAGTTCCAGTCGGGCACGATCAGCTCGTCAACCCCCGCATCGCGGTAGCGGCTGACGATCTCGGTCACCTCGTCGGGCGTGCCGACGATGACCGGACGACCGATGTCGCCACCCCGCTTCCCCGCCAACCACTCCTCGTCCTCCGACAGGAACATCATCGCCTGGGTCGAATGCAAGATCGTCGCCGGATCGCGATCGAGATCACCGCAATGGCGAGCCAACACGTCCGACTTCTGGACGACCAGCTCGGGCGTGCCCCACACGTTCCACTCCTGCGCGTACTGGGCGGCGATGCGCAGCGTGCGCTTCTCTCCCCCACCGCCGACGAGCAACGGCAGCTGCGCCTGCACCGGCGCAGGCTGACACGGCGCCTCGAACACCTGATAGTGCTTGCCCTCGAACGTCGTGCGTTGGTTGTCGACCAGCGAGCGAACCACCGCGCAGGCCTCCTCGAAGCGATCGAGACGCGTGCGGGTGTCGAACAGGTCGATGCCGTAGGCGCGGTGCTCGTTCAGCTGCCACCCTGCGCCGAGTCCGAGCACCAGGCGGCCGTTCGACACGTGATCGACGGCGGCCGCGACGTTGGCGAGCACCGCAGGATGCCGGTAGGTGTTGCCGCACACCAGCGAACCGAGCCGCAGCCGCGACGTGGACGCAGCGACGCCGGCGAGCACCGCCCAGCACTCGAGCGTGGGGCCGTCGAGCGGGTTGTCGCCCGACATGTCGTTGGGCATGAAGTGGTCGGCGTAGTACATGCCGTCCCATCCGGTGGCCTCGGCGTGCTCGGCGATCTCGAGCACCTCGTTCCACGGACGCATCGGGCTCGGCCATATGGAGAATCGCATGACGTCGAGACTACGGCCGCGTCAGGTACGGAATCTGATCGGCAGGTGCTTGGGACCGGAGATGAACGTGGACGGCAGCCACTCGGTGTCGCCGGCGGGCTCGATCTCCCGCAGCCGCATCAACAGCTCGCGCATGATCGCGTGGATCTCCTGGCGCGCGATGTGCGCGCCGAGGCAGAAGTGCGGACCGCCTCCTCCGAACGCAACGTGCTCGTTCGGGGTGCGATTCAGCTTGAGCTCGTCGGCAGTCGCGCCGAACGCGTCACGGTCGCGGTTGGCGGAGCCGTAGTACATGACGACCTTGTCGCCGCTCTTGATCGGCCGGCCGTGGAGCTCGGTGTCGTGGGTTGCGGTACGCCGCATGTAGACGACCGGACTCACCCACCGCAGCAACTCCTCCACTCCGGAGCCGACACGCGCGTCGAAATCCTGGGCGAGCCAGTCGAGCTGGTCTCGGGCGCCGAACAGCGCGTCCATTCCGCCGGCCACGAGGTTGCGCGTCGTGTCGCCGCCCGCGTCGATGAGCAGCAGGAAGAAGAGGTTGAAGTCGATGACGTCGAGGTTGTGGCCGTCGATGCTCGCCTGCGCGATGACCGTGGCGAGGTCGTCCGCCGGCTCGGCGCGCTTGCGCTCCCAGACCTCGCGGGCGTAGTTGAACATCTCGAGCACGGCTTGGAGCGCGGCACCGGCCGGGAGTGACTCGGGTGCGGCGTGGATCGTCTCGGTGAGGCGATAGAGCGAGACGCCGTCCTTGTGGGGGATGCCGAGCATGTCCGCGATGACGTACGACGGCATCAAGCCGGCGACGTCCTCGACCAGATCGCACTCACCGCGCGCGGCGACGCCGTCGATGATGCGAGTCGCGAGCGCGTCGATGCGGGGCCGCATCGCCTTGGCCGCGCGCGGGATGAAATCCGGCGCGACGACCTTGCGCAGGTTGGTGTGGCGCGGCTGGTCCATCGTGAGCATCATCTGATGATCGCCCACTTCGAGCGAGCCGTCGCCGTCCGGGATCAGGATGGTGGGCGTGGAGGAAAAAGTCGTGGAGTCGCGGCCGACGGCCTTCACGTCGCGGTAACGGGTGACGGCCCAGAAGCCGGCGCCGTTTCGTTCGTCGTGCCAGTGGACCGGGTCGTTGGCGCGCAGCCAGGCGAACTGCTCGTGCGGTTGCCCATGCGCGAACGAGTCCGCTGAGAGCAGATCGATGCGCGGCGCGTCGACCCTGGTCATCCCGTCAACGTGCCCCAGAACTTCTCGAGCTCGGCTGCGCCGCGCTTCGGATCCTGCAGCATCCACCAGTGGCCGACCCCGTCGAGCTCGATGACCGACGCACCCGATTGCTTCGCGCCGTTGCGGGCGCCGTCGCCGTTGAGGAACGGATCCTCGCTCGGCACGATGACCGCGCCCGGCTTGGGGATGTCCTTGAAGTCCGGAGCCCACTCCTTGCCGACGTTCGTGGCCGACCGGTACAGGGCCAGGATGCAATCCGTCATGGTGCTGTCGATGGTCGAGAGCCGATCGAGCTGGTCCTTGGGCACGCCGAACATCTCGAAGATGGCGAGTCGCTCCTCTTCGGACGCACCGAGTTGCTGCTCGAAGAACGCCTCTCCCTCTCCGGGCGTCTGCCAGATCTTGGCGAAGTCGTGCCACTCGAAGTTGACGTCGCCGAGGCCGGCAGCGTCGGTGACCCACGAGCGCACGAGGTCGGCTCGCGTGCTCACGAGGCGCACCACGAGTCCACCGCCCCAGTCGTGACCGACGAGGTCGATCGGACCCTCGCTCCGCAACTTGTCGAGCTCGCCGACCAGCCACCCGAGGTACTCCTCCTTCGTCGCGCCGAAGCCGGCGGGACGCGGGCGGCCGAATCCCGGGAACTGTGGCGTGACGACGTCGGTGCGGCCGAGGTGGGAGATCACCGGCTCCCAGATCGCGGGGGTTTCGGGAACTCCGTGTACGAGTACGGCAGGCATGGCGCCCAGCCTGTCACGACGACTCGCATCCTGCCGCGGCCACACGGCACGCTGGCGGGCGGGCGCGCGGGCCGACGCGCCGGGTCAGCGCAAGCCGCGGACGAGAGCGTCGGCCGCGGCATTCGCGGCGAGGCTCATGTCGCGGCCCAGCTTGGCGAGCGTGCGCACGCGCCACGGACGCGCCGCGACGTACTTCGCGATCGCCCCGGCGTTGGCCGAGCCGTCCGCGTTGGCGAGCCCGAGCACACCGTTGTCGATGAGTCCATCGCGGATGTGGTCGCTGATACCGCGGTACGCCGACCACGGGAGGCCCGCCGACTCGGCGACCGCGCCGATCGCGGACGTCTCCATGTCGATCGCGGTCGCGCCGTTGTCGGCCAGGCCACGCAACACGTCTTGATCGACGATCAAAACTCCTGACGTCATCAGCTTTCCCTTCGGCGTCTCACCACCGAGCGGCCTTGGATGCGTCTCCCGGCCGGTGTCGAAGTCGACCACCACTTCGGGCACGACGAGATCGCCGATCTTCACGTCGGCGCCGAGGCCGCCGGCGATGCCGATGAGCACGAGGTGCTCGACGTCCTGGTCGACGATGAACTCTGCGGCAGCCTTCGCCGGCGTCGTGCCCATCGTGGTGATCGTGGCCACGAGCTCGATGTCGCCGACTTTGCCGGTGTGCACCACTCGATCGCCGATGGTGCGTTGCTCGAGTGACACGCGCTTCGCCAGCGGGCGCAGCTCCGGCTGCATCGGGACGAGCACTCCGATTCGTTTCACGGACACACCCGGGAGCGTAGATCGTGGGTGCAGTAGCGTCTCCGGGCTGGGCTGAGAGGAGCTGGACATGACGCTGCTTGTCCGCGAGCCCGCGGTGGGGGACGCGTCGTTCGCGGTTGCCGACGATGATCGCCGGCCGAAGACGCCCGCGAGGGTGTCTCGACCCGAACTGCTGCTGTTGGGCGCGGCTGCACTTGGTGCGGCGCTGGTCCATGCCGCGTTTGCCCCGATCCACTTCACCGAGACGTGGAGCCATGGCCTCGCGTTTGCCGCGACGGCCTGGCTGCAACTCGGCCTGGCCGTCGCGCTCGTCGCGTATCCGTCGCGGCGTGTCTTCGCACTCGGCACGTTGAACGTCCTCGTCATCGGCCTCTGGATCATGTCGCGCACGATCGGCGCGCCGTTCGGTCCGAACGCGTGGGTCAAGGAAGAGATCGGTTTGCCCGACCTGATCGCGACCGGCCTCGAGGCCTTGCTCGTGCTCGGCTGTGGTGCGTTGTGGCTGCGCACGCGCGGGCGGAGCGTGCGCGTGATGAGCGGCCAGCGCCTGGTGTTGTGGGGCGCGATCATCGGCGGCCTCGTCGTCGCGGTGGCCACAACCGTCTCGCTGACGCCGAGCTACGCCACGCACTCGCACGGCAGTACCGCCGTTGCCGCGGATGGACACAGCCACGGCGCCACGGGCGCGATCCCGGCGCTCACCGGCAACACGCCATGCGAGAAGTCCGGGCCGCCCGCGTCGGAGGGTTCGATCACCGACGCATCCGGTCATTCGCACCGCGGCCCGACCGAGCAGATCCCGATCGACGAGGCAACGTCGGTGCAGCTCGCCGATCAGCAGGCGCACGCCCGCGCCGTCGCCGAGAAGTTCCCGACGGTCGCGGCGGCGGAAGCGGCCGGGTACCACATGTCGACGGTGTTCGTGCCGTGCATCGGCGCGCATTACACCAACATCTCGCTGGTCGGTCCGTTCAACGTCGACAAGCCGTCCGAGCTGCTCTTCGACGGCACACGGCCCGACTCCAAGATCGTCGGTTTGAGCTACCTCATCTTCAACGCCAACGGTGAGCCCGCGGGCTTTGCCGGGCCGAACGACCACTGGCACCAGCACAACTCGAACGGCGGTCTGTGCTTCTCGAACACGAGCGGCATCGTGATCGGCGCCGAGGACATGAGCCCCGAGCAATGCACGTCGATCGGTGGCAACAAGCACGAGCTCGCCGGCATCTGGATGCTGCACGATTGGGTCGTGCCAGGCTGGGAGTGCAGCTGGGGCGTGTTCGCACCGGAGTGCCCCGAGCTGGGTGGCAAGGTCGGCGCCGACGCTTGGACGCAGTGAGCACGTTCACTCACACGAACGGCTGATCACCCAGAAGGAAGCGCGGACCACTCCCGTACATCACCGCGGCATCGCTCGGGTTGTAGAGCGCGCACGCCCTCAACGAGAGGCAGCCACATCCGAT
>DASZHU010000163.1:0-12043 GCA_035937605.1 Acidimicrobiales bacterium
GCGGCGGTCCTGCCAGACGATCGCGCGATGGAGCGGCGCTCCCGAGCGTCGCGACCAGGCGACCACGGTCTCCCGCTGGTCGGTGATGCCGACTGCTGCGACGGGCTGGTCGAGCGCGGCCACGAGCTCGGTGAGCACCTCCGTGACCGCCGACCAGATCTCGACGGCGTCGTGTTCCACCCAGCCGGGGCGCGGGAAGTACTGCGGGAACTCCCGGTACGACCAGCCGGCCGGCTGGCCCTGCTCGTCGACGGCGAACGCCCGCACACCGGTCGTGCCTGCGTCGATTGCGATCACCACGGACATGGCTCGGCACTCTATGAAATGGTGAGGACATGAAAGTCGGGATGCTCACCGGTGGCGGCGACTGCCCCGGGCTCAACGCCGTTCTACGGGCCGCGGTGCGCAAGGCAGAGGCGCACTATGGCGACGAGCTCGTCGGGTTCCGCGACGGATGGAAGGGCGTCGGCGAGAACCTCACGACGGAGTTGAACGTCGAGCGCATGCGGGGCACGTTGCCCCGCGGCGGCACCGTGCTCGGGTCGTCGCGCACGAACCCGTACAAGATCGACGGCGGTGTCGAGCGGGTGAAGTCGACGCTGGCCGACCTCCACGTCGACGCGCTGATCGCGATCGGCGGTGAGGACACCCTCGGGGTCGCGAACCGGTTGTACGACGAAGGTGTGCCCATCGTGGGCGTGCCGAAGACGATCGACAACGACCTCTCGGCCACGGAGCTCACGTTCGGCTTCAACACCGCGGTGCAGGTCTGTGTCGATGCCATCGACCGGCTGCACACCACCGCAGAGTCGCACGACCGCGTGATGGTGGTGGAGGTGATGGGCCGACATGCGGGCCACATCGCGGTGTGGTCGGGGATCGCCGGGGGAGCCACGATGGTCCTGATACCGGAGGAGCCGTTCGATCTCGATCAGGTGTGCGCGGCGATCGTTCACCGCCACGAGAACAAGAAGCGGTTCGCGTCGATCGTGGTCGTCGCCGAAGGGGCGACGCCGAAGGACGGCACGTTCTCGACGTCGACAGGAGAAGTCGATGCGTTCGGGCACGCTCGTCTCGGTGGCATCGGCGACGCGTTGGCCCGCGAGATCGAAGCCCGCACTGGCTACGAGAGCCGCGCCGTCGTGCTCGGCCACATCCAGCGCGGCGGCACGCCGACCGCCTTCGACCGTGTGCTGTCGACGCGCTTCGGCATCGCCGCCATCGACGCGGTCCACGACCGCGCCTTCGGTCAGATGGTTGCGCTGCGGTGCGGCGATGTCGTGCGCGTGCCGTTGCGCGAGGCCACCGGCGAGCTCAAGCTCGTCGACGAGTCGCTCTACGACGTGGCGAGGGTGTTCTTTGGCTGACGACCTCCCGCCCGCTATCCCCGCGGCCACGGCCGTGCTGGTCCGCGACGGCGACGACGGGCTCGAGACGCTCATGCTTCGGCGCAACTCCCGCGGGGCGTTCGGAGGCATGTGGGTGTTCCCCGGTGGTCGCGTCGACCCGGAGGACGGCGAGGGTGAAGCCGGCGCCCGGCGCGCTGCAGTGCGCGAGACGTTCGAGGAGGCGAGCCTCGTGCTCGACCCGGCTGCACTCGTGCCCTTCGCCCACTGGACCCCACCACCGGTCGCACCGAAACGGTTCGCCACGTGGTTCTTCCTCGTCGCCGCGCCGGTTGGCGTCGTCGCTGTGGACGGGCAGGAGATCCACGAGCACGAGTGGATCGCGCCGTCCGCGGCGATGGCGCGGCGCGACGCCGGCGAGATCGAGCTCGCGCCGCCGACGTTCGTGACGCTGTACCAGCTGGCGCAGTCGCACGACGTCGCCAGCGCCCTGGCCCGCGCCGCGGCCCGGCCATTCGAGTGCTTCTCGACCCGCGTGATGAAGGACGCCGCCGGAGAGCTCGTGGCGGTGTGGCACGGCGACGCCGCCTACGACGATGGCGATCTCGATGGCGAAGGTGGGCGCCACCGGCTCTCGATGGGCCGCGCGGCCGGTTGGGTCTACGTCCGCAGCTGACTCAGGTCGGTCGCAGCTTCGAGAAGTCCTGCCGGGTGAGCGGGCCGGCCTTCTGGCCGACGTCGGTGAGCGGCTGCACGTCCTGCTGCGCCCCACTCGCGTCGGTCACGCGGAACTGCACGCCGGCGGAGGCGAGGTCGGTGGCCGTGTACACGAGCTGACCGAACGCGTTCTGTTGCTCGGCGCCGGAGACGGTGAGGATCGCGTTGTTCAGAGTGACCACCAACGTGTCGCCGACGCGCACCGCGTCGAGGATCTGTGTGTCCTTCGGGATGGCGGTCGTGATGCCGGCCGGGTCGGTCTCGGTCACCCCCTTGACGAGCTCGCCCAGCACCGTCTTCGGGTCGCGGTTCGGCACGGTGCGGTTGACCGCCCGCAGCTGCGTGCCATCGATGAAGAACAGTTGGACCAACGAGCCGCCGGCCACGTCGTTGCCCGGCGTCGTCGTGCTCGGTCCCAACAGACCGAACGGCACCTTGTCGTCCGCGATCTGTCGCGGCGAGCCGTCCTTCGGCAACCCGCATGCGAGGAACGCCCAAGCGGCCACCACCAGCAATGCGAGCCGGCGCGAGTTCACGACGTCAGCACCGGGAGCTCGACCACGAATCGGGCGCCGGTTCCGTCGGGATTGCGTTCCTCGACCCAGACCCGGCCGCCGTGGAGCCGCACGTGCTCCGCAACGAGCGCGAGGCCGAGCCCGACGCCCTCGCCGCTGCCTCGGCGTCCGGCGCCGCCGCCGCGCGCGAAGCGTTCGAACACGATGTCGCGCTCGTCGTCGGGGATGCCGGGCCCGTTGTCCTCGATGGCGATCTGCACGCCGTCGTCGACGCGTCGCAGGCTCACCGCGGTCGCGCCGTCCGCGTACTTGCGCGCGTTGTCGAGCAGGTTGGCCACCACGCGGGCGAGGCGCCGCTTGTCTGCTTGCACCACGACGGACGCGAGCTCGCTGTCGAGCTCGACGGGGACGTTCGAACCGTTGCCCGACGCGTGGACGGCTTGCATGATGAACTCGGCGAGGCGGATCTCGTCGAGCTCGAGGCGTACCGCTCCGGCGTCGTAGCGCGACATCTCGAGCAGGTCCTCGACGAGCTGTGAGAACCGACCTACCTCGGCGGCGAGCAGGTCGAGCGCGGCCTGCGACCGCTCCGGCATCTCGTCGCGCCGGGTCTCCAGGATGTCGACCGCGGCGGACAGCGTCATGAGCGGCGATCGCAGCTCGTGGCTCACATCGGAGGCGAACCGCGCGTCGCGCTCGATTCGGTCCTGGAGCGCTTGTGCCATCTCGTTGAACGACGTGGCGAGCACGCCGAGGTGGGGATCGTCGGTGGCCTCGAGCCGGGTGTCGAGTCGCCCACCCGCGATGGCCTCCGCGGCCTGGCTGACGTCGGCGAGTGGGAGCAGAGCACGCCGTCCGGCCCAGAACCCGATGCCCGCGCCCGCGAGGGTCGTGAGGACGGACGCGCCGAGCAGCGAGAAGCCGAGCGACTCGAGCGTGCTTTGGAGGTCATCGAGCTCGACGAGCTCGAAGTAGGCCGCGTTCACCGACGGCAACGGGATACCGACGGCGATCGCCGACTTCCCCTGCAGCGAGAACGTCATGCGCGCCGCGTGACCCTGGCTGACGGTCTGGCGCAGCTGCCCCGGGATGTCCTCCGCTTTGATCTGCGCGGTGAGGCTGAACGGCCGCCCTTGGAAGATCACGATCGGGCGCGACCCGGCCGGGAGTTGCAACGACGGCAGCAGCTGATCCTGGATGTGCACCAGGTCGCGGCCCTGCAACCCGTTCTTGACGAGGTTCGCGTTCACATACACGCGACTCAGTACCGCGCTCTCACGCTGGCTGAGGAGGTTGGCGCGTGTGAGGGCGAAGGTGGTGCCGGCAAGGATCGCGGACAGGAGCATCGCCCCGAGCGCGAACGCCAGGGTGATGCGCGCCTGGAGGCCGAGCCGGCGCGGGCGCAACCCCGCGAGCCGCGTTCGCAGCCTGGCCAATCGCGCTTAGCCCTGCAGCTTGTACCCGAGGCCGCGCACCGTCGCCACGTGCCGTGGGTTCGCGGGGTCGGCCTCGATCTTCGTGCGCAGCCGGCGTACGTGGACGTCGACCAGCCGGCCGTCGCCGAAGTAGCCATACCCCCACACGCGCTCGAGCAGCACCTCGCGGCTGAACACGCGCCCGGGGCTCGACGCGAGCTCGCACAGCAGGCGGAACTCGGTCTTGGTGAGATGCAGCTCCGTGCCGGCGCGCCGCACGACGCCGGCGTCGGGGATGATCTCGAGATCGCCGAACCGCATCGTCGCGTTGCCCGACTCCGGTTTGCGGGCGCGGCGCATCAAGGCGCGGATCCGGGCGGAGAGCTCTTTGGGAGCGAATGGCTTCGTGAGGTAGTCGTCGGCGCCGGCCTCGAGCCCAGCCACCACGTCGTGGGTGTCGGCGCGGGCAGTGACCATCACGATCGGCACGTCGCTCGTGCGTCGTAGTGATCGGCAGACCTCGAAGCCGTCGACACCCGGCAGCATGATGTCGATGAGGACCACGTCGGACGGCTGGCGGGCGAAGGCCTCGAGCGCGTCCTCGCCGGTCTCGGCCTCCTCGACCACCCACCCCTCGTCTTCCAGCGCCATCTTGACGGCGGTGCGAATGCGCTCGTCGTCCTCGACGGCCAGGATCCGGGTTCCCACGGAGCCCAATCCTGGCACTGCTGGCTACCCGAACGTGTCCACCTCGGGTTCGCGCTCGAACGCGGTGAGCAGCGCCAACTGACCTGCGCCGCCTTCGGTGCGGTAGTGCAACCCGTCGGGGAGCCGCGTGCAGAGGTCTCGGCAGCGCGACAACGCAGCCGCGCCATCGATGACGAACGACTCGAGGACGCTCAGATCGATGTCGATCCGGGCCGGGCACAGGGCGAGCTCCTCGCGGACGAGATCGAGCAGCGCGTCACCGGCGGGTATGTCGAGGTGCCCTTCGAGCGCGATCGTGACCGTGCCCCGATCGCTGGTCGCCCGCATCGTCATTGGTTCACGAGGTTGGCAGGGCTCGGCTTCCGGATGCCAGCCTCGGGGGTTTCGATCGCGTGACGATCCCCGCGCGACCTGCGGGTTCTCAGGCCGACCCCGCACCAGCCGCGTTCAGAAGGGTACGAAGCGGGTCGAACACCCCCGGCGCGGCTGCGAGCGTGAACGCGCCCGACGCCGGACCGCCGTCGAGATCGGCGACGCGGGCACCGGCTTCCGACGCCACCAGCGCGCCGGCCGCAAGATCCCACGGCCCGAGCCCGCGCTCGTAGTACCCGTCCAGTCGTCCGCACGCGACCGAGCACAGATCGACCGACGCCGCGCCCATGCGGCGGATGTCGCGCACGCGGGGCAGCACGTCGACCAACACACGCGCTTGCCGCTCGCGGCGCGCCGGTTCGTACGAGAAGCCCGTTCCCACCAGCGCGAGCCGCACGTCAGACGCGGACGACACGTGGATCGCGTCACCGTTTCGCGTTGCACCCCGCCCACGCACGGCTTGGAACACGTCGCGGTGCAACGGGTCGTGCACCACCCCGACCACGACTTCACCCTCCAGCTCCGCCGCGATCGACACGGCGAAGCCGGGAAAGCCGAAGAGGAAGTTGGTGGTGCCGTCGATCGGATCGACGAGCCACCGCACGCCGGACGTGCCGACGAGATCGGACCCTTCCTCACCAACGATGCCATCGTCGGGCCGCGCCGCGCGGACGCCGTCGACGATCAACGCTTCCGACGCGCGGTCGGTCTCGGTGACCATGTCGGTGACCGTGGACTTCGTCGCGATCATCGTGCGGTCGCGGGCGAGCGAGTCGACGAGCAGCGTTGCCGCCTCGGCCGCAATGCTCGTGGCCAGCGCCAGCAGCTCGTCGAGGAGATCGGCCACGACGACACCGTAGAGTCCGGGCGTGGTCATCGATCTCCGGTCGGACACGGTCACGAAGCCGACCGCGGCCATGCGTGCCGCGATGGCGGCCGCGGAGGTCGGCGACGACGGGTACGGCGAGGATCCCACCGTGCGGAGGCTCGAAGAGTTGTTCGCCGACGTCGTCGGCAAAGAGGCCGCACTGTTCGTGCCGTCGGGCACGATGGGCAACCAGATCGCGCTGCGGCTCCTGGGGCGCCCGGGCACCGCGGTTGCGATCGGCCGGCGCCAGCACCCCGTGATCTACGAGCAGGGCGCCGCCGGGGTGAACGGTTGGTCACAATTCCACCTGATCGACGACGACGACGGCACGCTGTCCGTCGCGGCCGTACGTGACGCGATCGAGGCGGAGCAGCATCACTGGCTCCCGGTGAGCGCGTTGTGCGTGGAGAACACGCACATGCCGTCGGGCGGACTGCCATGGCCGCTCGAGCAGCTGCGCGAGATCGGGGCAACCGGTCTGCCGGTTCACCTCGACGGAGCGCGCTTGTTCAACGCGTGCGTCGCGACGGGCGTGAGCGCGCACGACTACGCCAAGGTCGCTACCACCGTGATGTGTTGTCTCTCGAAGGGCCTCGCCGCGCCGGTCGGCTCGATGCTCGGCGGTTCGCGCGACGTGATCGCTGCTGCGCGTGCGGAGCGCAAGCGCCTCGGTGGTGCGATGCGCCAGGCGGGTGTCATCGCGGCGGCGGGCATTGTCGCGCTCGAGTCGATGATCGATCGTCTCGTCGACGACCATCGACGCGCGCGTCGACTGGCGCATGCGGTGGCCGAGCGCTGGCCGGACTCGGGGCTCGATCCGACGCGTGTCCAGACCAACTGCATCGTGTTCACGCACCGCGACACCGCCAAGCTGATCGCCTACCTCGACGGCGAGGGCGTGCGCGCCGGAACCATCGCGCCCCACACAGTCCGCTTCATGACGCACCTCGACGTCGATGACGCCGGCCTCGAGCGCGCCTGCGCGGTGGTGGCCGCCGCGCCATGATCCTCGACGCGACACCAACGCGAGCGCTGGCGGTGTTCGCGCATCCGGACGATCCCGAGGTTGCGTGTGCCGGCACGCTTGCGACGTGGACGGCTTCGGGCGCAGAAATTCATCTCGTCATCGTGAACGCAGGCGACAAGGGCTCGAGCGATCCGTCGACCGACGCCCTCGAGCTGGCGCGGGTTCGGCGAGGCGAAGCGGAGCGCGCGGCCGAGATCATCGGGCTCGCGTCGGTGCGGTTCCTCGACGAGCCCGACGGCGAGCTCGAGAACACGAGTGCGTTCCGGTCCGTGCTGATCGAGCTTGTCCGGTCGGTTCGTCCCGACGTGATGATCGCGCCGGACCCGACGGCGGTCTTCTTCGGGGACACCTATGTGAACCACCACGACCATCGTGCGCTGGGGTGGGCCGTGCTGGACATCGCCGGGTCGATGGCCGGCGGTGCGCTCTACCGACCCGACCTCGGGACGCCACACCAGATCGCGACACTGCTCCTCGCGGGAACCCTCGAACCCGACACGTGGGTTCAGATCGACGGTGCGCTCGACACCAAGCTGGCCGCCGTGCGGTGTCACGCCAGCCAGCTGGGCGGTCACGAGACCGTGGCGGAGCTCTTCGAGGCGCGCGCCGCGGAGGCGGGCCGCGCCGCCGGCGTGCGCTACGCCGAAGGGTTCCGCCGGTTGTCGTTCCGCTCCTGAATCGTTTTCCACTCGCCCATGGCCCGGAGCGCGAGCACGGCGATCACCGCAACACCGAACGCGCCGAAGACCGCGCCGACGAGGCCACCGAGGCCCTTGTTGGTCGTGCAGTCGCCGGCGCACTGGAGCCGGGTGACGGAGAACCCGATGAGGCCGCCGCACAGGCCGCCCACGAGGATGGCGGCGAAGGCGAGGGCGCGCGCGGCTCGGGACGGCAGGGCGGACTCGATCGGCGCTTCCTGGTCTGGCACAGGGTTCATGTTCTCGCGCCAGACTCGCGAGGTGCGCAATTGGACCGTGGCCGGCGGCCTGCTCGAGAGCGACGAGGGCCTGTTGCTCGTACAGAACCGGCGCCGGAACGGCAGCGTCGACTGGAGCCCACCGGGCGGGGTGATCGAGGTCGGCGACGGCGAGTCGGTCGTCGACGGGCTGACTCGGGAGGTGGAGGAGGAGACCGGGTTGCGGGTGACCGAGTGGGTCGGGCCGTTGTACGAGGTCGACGCCGAGGCCCCGGATCTCGGTTGGCATCTGCGCGCCTCCGTCTACCTCGCCGTGGCCTATGAAGGAGAGCTGGTCGTCGACGACCCGGACGGAATCGTCGTCGACGCCCAGTTCGTGGCCCTGCGCGACTGCTCACAGCGGCTGGCGCAGTGCCATCCGTGGGTGCGGGAGCCGCTGGCCGAATGGCTCGAGGGCCGTTGGGCCCATACCGAAACGCGCGCGCCGTTCGGTTACCGAGTCGACGGACGCGATCTGGCGTCACTCGTAGTGACTCGCCTCGGCTGAGGGGGAGGATCTCTTGTCGTTCCGAAGGACGTTGGTCGTGGCCGCCCTGGTACCGGTCCTGATCGCCGCGAGCTGCAGCGGCGACAAGAAGAAGCCGGCGGCAGCGTCGTCGTCGAGCGCGGCGCCGCCCACCACGGCCGTTCCCGCGCCGTCGTTCCCCCTGACCGGGCTCCCGCTCCCGACTGGCGTCGCCCCGCGGCCGGCTTTGTCCGTCAAGATCGACAACGTCGACTCCGCGCTGCCACAGTCCGGTCTGAACAACGCCGACATCGTCTACGAGGAGCTCGTCGAGGGCGGACAGTCACGGCTGTTCGTCACGTTCCATTCGCAGGACTCGGACCCCGTCGGCCCCATCCGCTCGGCGCGACCGGTCGATGCCGACCTCCTCGCGCAGCTCGGTGGTGGCGTCTTCGCGTACTCGGGCGCCGCGCCGGGCGAGATCGCGCCGGTCGAGGATCACTCCGGTGCGACATTGCTCTCCAATGACAACGGGGTGCCGGCGTTCTACCGCGAACCGTCGAAGAGCGCTCCGCACAACGTCTTCGCCTCCACTGCAGCGCTGTACACGGCGGGCACCGACGCGGGCGCGCCGGCCACGTCGCCGCCCCCGCAGTTCAAGTACGGCGCGGCCACCGGCGCGCCGGTCAACAACGTCCACATGGTGCTCGGTCAACGCGCCACTGCAGGGTGGCACTGGAACGCAACCGCGGGGGTGTACGAGCGCGATCAGAACGAGGCGCCGGACGTGTTGAACGATGGCGCTCGTGTCAGCGCCGCCGACGTGTTGATCATGACCGTCAAGATCGTCGGTACCGGAGTCTTCGACGTCCTCGGCGAGGAGGATCCGCTTCCGGTGGTCATCGGCGACAACCCGTGCTGGCTCCTGCGCGACGGTCAGATGATCGAGGGACACTGGAGCCGGCCGGCCGTGAACAAGCCGACGATCTTCACGGACCTCAAGGGCAAGGAGCTGCGGTTCCATCCGGGAAGGACGTGGGTCGAGCTGCTGCCCGACTCGTCTCAGCCCGCCTTCTCCTGACCCCTGCGTGCGCTCTAATGGGAGCGGAGTTCCATGACCGCCCTCCGCAGCATCCTTCACGTCGACATGGACGCGTTCTACGTGTCCGTCGAGCTCCTCCGCCATCCGGAGCTGCGGGGCAAGCCGGTGATCGTCGGCGGAGCGGGCGACAGGGGAGTCGTCGCGGCCGCGAGCTACGAGGCGCGGCACTACGGCATCCACTCGGCGATGCCATCGACGCGGGCGCGACGTCTGTGTCCGCACGCCGTCTTCCTCAACGGCGACCATCGCCACTACGGCGAGGTGAGCGAGCGCGTGATGACGATCTTCCGGTCGTTCACGCCGCTCGTCGAGCCGATCAGCCTCGACGAGGCGTTCCTCGACGTGACCGGGTCGCTCCGCCTCCACGGCCACGCGCCGGTCATCGCCGCGGAGATCCGGCGCCGAGTACACGCCGAGCAGGGGCTCACCTGCAGCGTGGGTGTCGCGCCGAACAAGTTCCTGGCCAAGCTCGCGTCGGAGGCTGCGAAGCCGCGCGCCTCGAAGGATGGTCCCCGGCCCGGGTTCGGCGTCAAGGTCGTGGAGCCGGGACACGAGCTCGAGTTCCTGCACCCGCTGCCGGTGCAGGCCTTGTGGGGGGTGGGTCCGAAGACGCTCGAGAAGCTGCGGACCCGCGGGATCGAGCGCGTGGCCGACCTCGCGGCGCTGTCCGAGGGCGACGCCGCCACCCTCCTCGGCGACGCCAACGGCCGTCACCTGCATCGTCTGGCACGAGGACTCGACGACCGTCCCGTCGTGTCCGACCTGCAGCCGAAGTCGGTCGGCCACGAGGAGACCTTCGCACGCGATCATCGCGAGCTCGCGTCGTTGCAACGCGAGGCCGTGCGCATGGCGGACGCGGTGGCGCAGCGATTGCGCAACCACCGACTCGCCGGGCGCACGATCAACCTCAAGATCCGCTTCCACGACTTCCGAACGATCACCCGATCGGTCACACTGCCCACGGCGGTGGACACCGGACCGGCCGTCGCGAGGGCAGCGAAGGAGCTGCTCGACCAGATCGATCCGTCGTCCGGCGTGCGCCTGCTCGGTGTCAGCGTCAGCAACCTCGTCGAGGAAGGTGCCCGGCAGCTGAGCCTCGACGAGGTCGAGCGGGCCGGCTGGGACGACGCCAGCCGAGCGGTCGACGACATCCGCCGGCGATTCGGCGACGACGCCATCGTGCCGGCGAGCCTGCGTGGTCCCGACGGGATCCGGGTCAAGCGCCGGGGTGACCAGCAGTGGGGCCCCGCCGACGGTGGCGGCCAGAATCCGTAGCGGACGCGTTGTTGCTGCGCAGATCGTGTGCGAGACTCTGACCACTCGGCGCATCGACCACGGATGGGGGTAAGAGGTGCCGCTTTCCGAGGACGAGCAACGCATCCTCCATCAGATCGAGCAGCAGTTCTACGAGACCGATCCCGCACTCGCGCGGGCGGTGGGGTCGACCAGCCTCTACCGGCATGCGTTCCGACAGATCAAGTACGCGACGATCATGTTCCTCGCCGGCGTCGGCATCCTCGTGTACTCGCTCGTCGCACTCGGCTTCCTGGCCGCGTTCCTGGGGTTCCTCGTGATGTTCGGCTCGGTGCTGTGGTTCGAGCACAACGCTCGCAAGCTGGGCCGCGCCGGGCTCCAGCAGGTCACTTCGTCGATGCGGGCCGCCGGCCTGCGTGACGCCTTGGGCAACACGCGCAACAAGATGCGCGACCGCTTCAAGAAGAACGACGACAGCTAGCGCGGCTACTCGAGGCGGAGGATCTCGATGAGGGGCGCGTCCCCGCGTCGGCGGTTGGACGGGCCCCGTCGCGAGCTCGGACGGCGCCGTTCCAGCGGCCTCGGGTCGAGCGCCGACCGGATGCGGGCGGCGGTCGGCGACTGTGAGCGCACGGCGGCCGTGATCCCGTCGCTGAGCACGAAGGCGCGCTCGGCATCCTCGTCACCGGCGCCGGCGGCCGAGTAGCTCGACTGCACCAGCAAGCCGGCCAACTCGGCGAAGCCATCGACCCCCACCGTGCTCGCTGCCCGCACGCCGAACTCGGCCGGCGTCTCCGAACGGCTGGGCGACATGCCGAGCAGGCCGAACGCCTCCACGCTCTCCTGCCACGCCAGCCGCACCTGGTCGTCCGGTTGGGTCGCCGCGTGCCGTCGACGGCGCCGGTACAGCGCGTGGAACGCGAGGATCCCCGACGCGTAGAGCAGCGAGACGAGCGGGAGCAGCGCCGTGACGATCAGGGCCTTGCCGCCGAAGCGCTTCGTGGACCAGAACGATGGTTCAGCGGTCTTCGACGTCGCCGCGCCGGTGTTGACTTCGGCGAGCGGTTTCGTGGTGGCCGCGGCGAACGGGTTCGTCGTCGTGGCGGTCGTGGTGGCCGTCGTCGGCAACAGCGTCGTGGCGGGCCCGCTCGGTGAGGCCTGCTCCTCGGCCACATGGGTGTACTGCGTCGCGTTCGGCGCGCCGCGCGTCGGTGTCGGCTCGAACAGCACCCAACCTTGTCCGCTGATGAACACTTCAGGCCACGCGTGCGCATGCAGCCCGCGCACGTGATACAGCG